>JAFDEE010000030.1 GCA_019310525.1 Deltaproteobacteria bacterium
AGGGCCGCTGAAGGATCACCACGGAAATCGGTACTCATTTTGTCTACTTCGTCCAGGCAAAAGACCGGGTTGTTTGACTTGGCCCTGCGCAGGTACTGGATGATCTTTCCCGGCAAGGCGCCGATATAGGTGCGTCTGTGGCCCCGGATCTCAGCCTCGTCCCTGACACCTCCGAGGGAAAGGCGGACGAAGTTACGGCCCGTTGCCCTTGCCACGGATTTCGCAAGGGATGTCTTTCCGACACCCGGGGGGCCTACGAGGCAGAGGATTGGGCCTTTGATCTTCTTGGTGAGACTCTGTACCGCGAGGTATTCAAGGATCCTTTCCTTGGGTTTCTTGAGGCCGTAGTGATCTTCTTCAAGGATGGCTTCGGCCTCTTCGATGTCCATTTTGCTCTTGGTGCGCTCGAACCAGGGAAGGGCGAGAATCCAGTCGATGTAATTGCGCACCACGGTCGCTTCCGCCGACATGGGGGACATCATCTTCAGCTTCTTGTATTCCTGCCAGACCTTGGTCTTGGCCTCTTTGGGCAACCGCTTTCTCTTGATTTTCTTTTCAAGTTCCTCGAGTTCGGCCTTGAAATCGTCCTTGGCCCCCATCTCCTTCTGGATCGCCCGCATCTGCTCGTTGAGGTAATAGTCCTTCTGGGTCTTCTCCATCTGCTTCTTGACGCGGGTCTTGAGACGGTTTTCCAGTTTGAGGATGTTGATCTCCCCTCGGAGTTTCTCAAAGAGCTTCTCAAGCCTCTTGTTGACGTCTTCCGTCTCTAAAATCTCCTGCTTGTCGTGGACCTTCAAAGGAAGATGGGCGGCGATGGTATCGGCCAGGCGAGGAGGATCCTCTATAGCGGCGATGGTGGAAACGAGTTCTTTTCCTATCTTGTCATTGAGCTTGGCGTATTCCTCGAAACTCTCATTGACCGCCCGCATCAGGGCCTTGGATTCGATGGTCATCTGGAACTCGTCACTGAGTTTCTTCACCTGGACCATGAAGAATTCCTGGTCATCCAGAAATTCCTCTATGAGTGCCCTCTGCTTTCCCTCGATGAGGGCCTTCACGGTTCCATCGGGAAGCCTGAGCAACTGCAAAACGCTCCCAAGGGTCCCCATCCGGAAGATATCCTTCCTGGACGGATTGTCCACCTTGGCATCCCTTTGGGCGGAGAGCAGAATCTCCTTTTCGTGGGACATGGCGTATTCAAGGGCCTTAATGGATTTTTCGCGGCCCACGAACAACGGAACCACCATGTTCGGAAAAACGACCACATCCCTCAGAGGCAGCAAAGGGTACTGGAGATGCTGAGAGTTGAAGAAATCTACCGGGTTTTTCTTGTTTAAATTGAACATATCCTACGCATACCCTGCCTGGTTTTCATAAAGTAGGAGGGGAGACTCACCCCTGGTGATGACTTCTTCCCCGATGATGCATTCCCGGACACCTTCCAGGTTGGGGATTTCATACATGATGTCCAGCATGATGGACTCCAGGATGGCCCTGAGTCCCCGGGCCCCTGACTTCCGTTCAATGGCGGCCTTGGCAACCGCCAGGAGGGCCTCGTCGGTGAATTTCAGTTCAACACCCTCAAGTTCGAACAGCTTCTTGTACTGCTTGACCAGGGCGTTCTTGGGTTCAGTCAGGATCCTCACAAGGGCATCCAGGCTGAGGTGATTAAGGGAGGCCACAATGGGAATTCTCCCTATGAATTCCGGGATCAACCCGAATTTGACCAGGTCTTCGGGTTGGACCATCGACATGATCTCGTCCGTGTCGTTGTCCTTCTGTTTTAACTGGATATCGGCCTCGAATCCCATGGATTTGCTTCCGATTCGGCTTCGAATGATCCTGTCGAGACCGTTGAAAGTCCCCCCGCAGATAAAGAGGATATTGTTGGTGTTTACCTTTACGAAATCCTGCTGGGGGTGCTTCCGACCGCCCTTGGGAGGAATGCTCGCCATGGTGCCCTCTATGATCTTGAGAAGGGCCTGCTGAACGCCTTCACCTGATACGTCTCTGGTAATGGAAGGGCTGTCGGATTTCCGGGCTATCTTGTCGATCTCATCGATATACACGATACCCTTGCTGGCCGCTTCGACATCGTAGTCGGCCATCTGGACGAGGTTCAGGATGATGTTCTCAACATCCTCTCCCACGTAACCGGCCTCCGTAAGGGTGGTTGCATCGGCGATGGTAAAAGGCACCTTCAGGATCCTTGCGAGGGTCTGGGCCAGAAGTGTCTTTCCTGAACCAGTCGGACCGATGAGGAGAATATTGCTCTTTTGGATCTCTACACCTTCCATGTCCACCTTGGTGCCGATCCGCTTGTAATGGTTGTGCACCGCCACGGAGAGGATTTTCTTGGGTCGTTCCTGCTCGATGACATACTGGTCCAGGATTTCCTTTATCTCTTTCGGTTTGATGAGTTGTCCGTCGAACTCGCCCTGTGGTTCTTCGCCGTACTCCTCAGCAATGATTTCATTGCAAAGCTGGATGCACTCGTCGCAGATATAAACCGAAGGTCCGGCGATGAGTTTTTTCACTTCGTCCTGGCTTTTTCCACAAAAGGAGCACAGGAGATCACCATTCGAATCGTCTTTCCTGGGCATAAAATGTTCTCCTACCTTTTGGTGTCTCGGACCTCTCGTTCCGTGATGACCTTGTCTATGATTCCGTAACGCAAGGCCTCTTCACTGTTCATAAAGAAGTCCCGCTCAGTATCCTGAGCGATTTTTTCAACGCTTTGACCCGTATGCTTGGCCAGGGTCTGATGAATGATGGCTTTGATCTTCAATATCTCCCTGGCCTGGATGTCGATATCCGTGGCCTGTCCCTGGAAGCCACCAAGGGGTTGATGTATCAGGATCCGTGAGTTCGGCAGGGCGTAACGTTTCCCCTTGGCTCCGGCGGCCAGGAGAAGGGCGCCCATGCTGGAGGCCTGGCCCATGCAGATCGTGGCGACGTCAGGTTTTATATACTGCATCGTATCGTAGATCGCCAGTCCTGCGGTTACGGATCCCCCCGGCGTATTTATATAAAGATTGATATCCTTATCCGGATCTTCGGATTCAAGGAAAAGCATTTGGGCGATGACGGTGTTGGCCATGTTGTCATGGACCTGTTCACCCAAGAAAATGATTCTGTCCTTCAAAAGCCTGGAGTAGATATCATAGGCGCGTTCGCCGCGGCTCGATTGTTCAATCACGATTGGAATCAACATGGTACTCGTTCTCTCTTGTTTCAATCAAAAGGTTAAATCAAGGCCCCCATATAAAGAGAGGGTTATTTCACTCCCATCTGAACCTCTTCTGGCTCGCTTGACTTTAATTTTTCCGCTTCAACCTCAATAATCTTAGCACCGCTGACCAGGTAATTCAAGGTCTTTTCCTCCAGAAGCCTCTCCCTGAAAGACTCCACGGCCTGATTCGCTTCATAGTACCTACGCACGACCTGGGGATCCTGGCCGAGGTTCACGGCAAGATCCCGAAAGCCTTCATTGAGTTCCTCCTCCCCGATGGTAATATCGTTCTGCCTGGCAATTTCACCCAGGATCAACATGTTTTTGACCCGCTGTTCAGAGGCAGGCCTTAAATCATCCCGCATTTTTTGGACGCTGATACCCGCCTTTTCCAGGTCGGATCCCGACCGAATCAGGTTTTGCCTGACATTTTCAACAGCCCGGTTGAGTTCCGATTCAACCAGGCTCTCCGGGAGCTCAAAATCCACGGTAGCTGAAATCTTGCCCAGAAGCCTGGTCTTCAGCTCCTGTTCAACCCGCTTTTTCTCCCTTGCCTCAAGGTCTTCCCTGATTTTCTCCCGGAGGTCATCGAGGCTTTGGAATTCGGAGCCCAGATTTTTAGCAAACTCATCATTCAAATCCGGCAGCTCTACTAATTTGATATCGGCCACCCGGACCTGGAACTCAACCGTTTTTCCCGCCAATTTCTGGTGGAAAAAATCCTCTTCGAATGAAACCGTGAACCGGGCCTCCTCGCCCTTTTTAAGACCCAGGAGCTGCCTCTCAAAATCCGGGTGAAATTTATGACTCCCGACCTCCAGGGGAAAATTCTCTGCCTTTACATCTTCCAGGGGTGCCCCGCCCTCAAATGCCTTGTAATCGATTACGGCGAAATCCCCTTCGCGGATTCCTCGATCCTCCTCCACTGGCATCAGGTTCCCATGGGCGGTCCGGATCTCTTCAAGATATTTGGATACCTCCTCGTCGGTCACCCGGGGGATCTCTTTTTCCACCTCAAGCCCCATGTAGTCCTTGAGTTCGAACTGAGGTTTTACCTCCATTACGGCAGTATACCTGAATTCACAGCCTGCCTTGAGGTTTCCCTTTTCAATGACCGGATAGCTCAGCGGGAAAGTTTCGGTTTCCTGGACGGCCGCAGGCAGGGTCTCGGTCACCAGATCCCTTGCCAGGTCTTCCAGCAATTGGGGCCCGTAATAGCTCTCCAGGATCTTTCTTGGGGCCTTTCCAGGTCTGAAACCTGGAATCTTTGCCCTTTTGGCAAGGGTCCTGTATGCCTCATTGATCCTTTGATCGATCTCACTGGAGTCGATTTCAACGATCAACCTCTTCTTTACGCCGGTAATATCCTCTACGGTTGCTTTCATCTGCACTCCTGAAAAAAACGTTTCGCTGATTCTGTATCAGGCCAAGTCGTAAAGCCATATAGGTGTTTTCCGGATCCACCCAAAAATCATAGGTTGTTATTGCATTTATAATAATGCCGGTTTGGATTGTTTCAATGAACAGACCCGCAGTTATTAAATCCCGGGTCAATGAAAATAAGAGACAGCCAAGGCTGAAACGATTCAAGGAATCCACAGGCCTTTTTCCTGGCTTGCCCGACTACCGCAAAAACCCGGGGTTTTGCGAATCAGCCGGAACCAAGATTCATACAGGGGATTCCTACATGTTGTCAACAGGATAAACTTGTGATTCACATTGAAAGTCCCAAGGATGCCTTTCCGCCTCAACCGCGCCTTTTATTATTATGGGTTCCCTCCCCTAATTAGTGCCCATCCATAAATGGCCCTTTTCCCCAATCTCTGCGTCAGGCTCAGATTTTAATCCTCGAAATACTTCAATGTATTCCTGCGGTTAAAATCTTCGCCTTCCTTGACCTTGACTATTTATGGATGGACACTAATTAGCAGGAAATATGCCACCCAACGGCCCGGATCCCTTATCCAATCTTCAGAAATCCCGGCAAACAACCTCATTATGCTGGATTGGAATAATCGAGGAAGGGAAAAGGCGGGAATTCGGCTCAGAGATGTGAATTTCTCATATTCTTTACCGGCCCTTTCGATAATACCGGCCAAGAGAACCTAGTCCTTTGTACGTTTTTTCACCAGCTCAATGAAATTTTCCAACTGTTCCTCTGAACCGAAGGCCTCGTTATACAACCGTTCGCTCCACAGAGAGAGGCCCATCTTGAAGATCCGGTGGATCAGTGTGTCCAGCTCTTCCGGTTTTTTGAATTTAAGGGTTTGATAAACGAGTTCATTGGGCACCTTAATCGGATAAACGGCTGTATCCGCCCTCTCTTCCGATTTCAGGTAATCCTGAATACCCTTGAGAATCCTTAGATCAGCGTACTTTTTCTGATATTCGGCTTCATCCATTTTTCTTGACCTTTTAAGTTATGATAGTATCCCCTTCCCGGGGAGTCAACGTAAAATGCTTGCGCCTCCCTGTTTCATAAACCTGCAAATCCCTCAATTTATGTTTACAAAGGAGAATTTTTCACTAAAGTAATGACAATGCATTTCAGATGGAGGTGCTTTCAGCATGCCCATTTACGAGTACCAGGCCCTGCGCCCGGAAAAAGGTTGTCCGCGGTGCCGAACCCCTTTTGAAGTCCTGCAGGGTATCGGGGAAAAACCTCTCGCCACCTGTCCACAATGCGGTGCAAAGTTGAAAAAAATCATCTCCTGGTGCAGAGCCGCGATCATCGAGAGATCAGACGAAGATATCAGGGTGGAAAAGACCATCAAGGAATACGAGTCTTCGGGCATGTGGAGCCATGCCGCTGAACTTGCGGACAAACATTCGGAAAAGACCAAGGATAAGGATCTTAAAATGAGGGCCCTCGATAATTACGAGAAGGCGGGATATGACCCCGCCTCTCTAGCCAAGCACGCGGAGCCGGAAAACGATTGATAAACATGAACGTTTACCTTCCAGTCCCACCCCTTTTCAGCCCTCGCATAAAAAACATGGGAATTTTCAAAGGCTTTCACCCTTCAAGCCTTTGCCTTACTCCTGAAAATCTTTATCTCCAGAGGGGATCCCTGACCTTCCATTCATCTCGCATGGGACCCCGAACCCTTCAATCTTCCTTGACTTTATCTGTTTTTTATTGATGATGGTATCACAACCTGATGTGCCGGTGACCCTTTTCCCACAGACCGGAAAGAGATCAAGATCTCATTCCATGCGGACCCGGGGCCCGGGCCTGCAATTCAAGGATTGATGGAGAGACAAAGGTGATCGAACTCATATTGAAAGGGGGAATCTTTATCTACCCCATCATTGCCTGTTCCATCATTACCCTCGCCGTCTTTCTCGAGCGGTTGTGGATTCTCAGGAGAAACAGGATCATTCCTGCAGATTTTGTCAATAAGGTTGAGGATCTGTTGAAGAAAAAAAGGATCTCCGAGGCCCTTTCACTTTGCCAGGGCGATCCTTCCTCGATCGCCCGGGTCTTTTTCGCAGGGCTGAAAAATGCCGGCCGGGGCCTGTGGTTGGTCAAGGAGGCCATTGAAGACAGGGGGGGAAGGGAGGCTGTGATATTGGGTAAGCACGTAAACATCCTTTCCACAATCGCCCACCTGGCCCCTTTGCTTGGACTCCTCGGAACGGTCTCGGGTATGATAAAAATTTTCAACGTTATCTCGGTCCAGGGGGTGGGGAACCCTGCGCCCCTTGCCGGAGGGATCGCCGAGGCACTCATTACGACGGCATCAGGCCTGTGCGTGGCCATTCCCGCGCTGGTCTGTTATCGGGTCCTCAAGGACAAGGCGGATTCCTTGATCTTTGATATGGAAGAGAGTTCGATCAGGATCGTGGAGATCATGGAGCAATACGGCCATAAATCCAAGGGATGAGCAGTGTCCCATGAAATTCAGGAAATCCAAAGATGAAGAGATCAATCTCGGTATCGCACCTCTTGTGGATATCGTCTTTCTCCTGCTTATATTTTTCATGGTTACTTCCCATTTCGACGTCGCATCGGGAATTCGAATTCGACTGCCCAAAATAACCCAAAAGGTGTACCATCAGGAGAAAAAAAATATTACCCTGATCATAGCAGAATCCGGAGAGGCATATCTTGAGGGTGAAAAGATCGATCTTGAGGCCCTGGGGAAAAAGGTGGAGGAAATCATAAAAACTCGGGGAGTGAGCAACCTGATCCTCCAGGCCGATATCAACGTGAGACACGGAACGGTAGTAAAGGCCATGGATGTGGCCAAGTCTGCCGGAATCCGGTCCATCATAATTGCAGCCCATTGGAAGGCCGGCAAGATTCTATCCCAGCCCGAGACGGTGAATACGCTCAACCATGGAGATTAAGAGGATCCGACTCATAAAAGTTTTGTTCTTTCTTCTTATCCTGACCCTGATTGCGGCATGGCTCAGCTTTGGAGAAGGGGGGTTCGTACGCCTGTACAGGATGGAAAAGGAAAGGGAGGCTTACGTTCAAAGGCTCCGTAAACTTGAGGAGGAAAACCGTCGGCTCCTGGAAGAGATCGACCGGATGCGGAACGACAAGGAATATGTCGAGTCAGTCGCCAGGAGGGAGCTGAACCTCGTTAAAGATGATGAAATCCTTTACCGATTCACCAAAGAATGAGCCCATTGTTCCGAAAACCCCCAAATTGGACCAGGAGGAACCAATGAGCATCCCGGAAGATTTCTATGATGAAATCCTGCGCCAGGGGCCTTCCACCGAGACACGATTTATCCTTCTCTCGCGGTTAAAGGAAGAAGGACGGATTGAAAAAGTCATCCGGGAGTGTCGGCGCGCCCTGGATATTTCTCCCCGTGATATCGGGATCCGGAGCCTTCTGGCCGAATGCTTACTGGAATCCGGGCAGCCGGAGGAAGCGGAAGAGGAACTCAACCAAATCTATTCGCAATTCAGGGGCCTCACACGAAACTTCAAAGACATGGCCGGGGTGCTCAAGGAAAGGGGTAAGCCCGAGGCCGCCGAAAAGGCCATCCATCTTTACTTGGCCTTTCATAGGGATGATCCCGAGGCCGAAAAGATCATTGATGAACTCATGCCCCCTGGAAAGCCCGAACCAGATGTGCATCCTCCCACCCTTGACGAAGACGCCCTTCCCGAGTCCAGCCCCCTGGAGGATGAAGAAGAGGTGGACTTGCCCGAGATTTCCACTCCCACCCTGGCGGAAGTCTACTTCCAACAGGGACAGGTCCAAGAAGCCGTCCGGACTTACGAAAAAGTGGTTGCACAAAACCCCCTGGATGAACGCTCCAGGGCGCGTCTCGAAGAACTAAGGAGCCTGCTCGAACCTTCTCCTGAAGAAAAGAGAGAAGAAGAGAAGTCGGAGGAAAAAGACCGGGAAAGGCTGATCACAATACTGGATACCTGGCGGACGAATATCCGGGGGATCTCTTCCCGCCGACATTCGACCCTGGACCCTTGAAACTAACACCATGAAAAAAGACAGACCCGCCTTTTTTTTTCAAGCCACTGGAATAGGAAGCGTGCCGTTCCTCGATGTTGAGGAGGCCTGTAGTTTTTTGCTGGAGCGATTTCCCACCATCCCCTTCTGGCCCCAAATGGTGAAGCGCGATGCCCGGGAGGATATGTCGATTCAGTTTACCGAAGGGCTTCCTCTCCTGGAGATTGACGAGCAATCACGATCCCTTACCATTTCCAGCACCGGGGAGAGAGAATCGGCCCTCGTAACCTTTTATGAACATTATCTTGCTGATGATCTCCCCTATTTCGCCATCAGCCGCAACTTCGCCCCAGGCCTTTATGAAATTATCGAAAAGGTCAAAAGAGAGGCGGAGACCTTCGGTCCCTTTATTAAGGGGCACTCGGTCGGCCCCGTAACCTTTGCTGCGGGGGTGAAGGCGGGGGAGGGACGCTCCCTCTTCCAGGAACCGGATCTCCTGGACGCGATGGTCAAGGGATTGTCCATCAAGGCCCTCTGGCAGGTGAAGGAACTGGCCCGAACAGGGAAACGACCGATCATCTTCCTGGACGAGCCATATCTTTCAGGTTTCGGGTCGGCCTTTTCTCCCATTCAGCGGGACCAGGTGGTCAAGATTCTACGGGAAATCGTGGGTTACCTGAAGGAGAGAAGCGATGCCCTCGTGGGGATCCATTGTTGCGGAAACACGGACTGGCCCATGATCCTGGAAGCGGAACCGGATATCGTAAGCTTCGATGCTTACGAATACCTGGATTATTTCTTGCTTTACCCCGAAGACCTCTCCCGGTTCTTGGAGAATGGAGGAACCATTGCCTGGGGCATTGTCCCGACCTTCTCTTTCACGGGGACGGAAACCGTGGATACCCTCCTTTCAATACTCCGGGAGGGCCTGGATCGGCTTCACCGGTGGGGACTGGACCCCGAACTCACGGCCGCCGCATCTCTCCTGACTCCGGCCTGCGGCATGGGAACCATGGATCCGGCATCGGCTATGCGGGCACTTGAATTGCTGGAAGGTGTTACCGATAATTGTGGAGCACTGATTCCGGCGGGGGTCGCCCGCCTTGAGAGCCTGGATGGAAATCAATAATCCTCCTTTAAACCGATGATTCCACAGCCCCAGGCCTCCCTCACAAAGGTTTTTCTGTTACCTGCCGAAAGGAGAAAGGTCCGGGGCTATGGGGGGGCGGGATCAATAAGACTCCGCAAGGTATCCCCGCACCTGGGCGAATGCGTCCGGAGAGGTCACCAATAAGGCTTCGTCGATTCTCTGGCCGTCCATGTATTCGTTTAGGAAAAATTCGCTCCCATCCATTCGATAGAGTTTCCCTCCCGCCGCCTCAACGATCACCCTGACGGCGGCCAGATCCTGGAAGGATTCCTTTGAGATAAGCGCCGCCTCGGCCCGGCCCATGGCGACGTAGCACAGGTGGGCCCCCGTGCATCCGAAATCCCGGATTTTCCCCGGAAAGTTAACCTTGAAATGCTGGTGAAAACGCGAATAGGTGAGGAGAAGACTTTCATCGTTGATCTCCTCCTGTGGAGAGACGTGTATCTCCCGATCTTTCCAAAAGGCCTTCTCACCGGCACGGGCATGAAACATATCTCCTGTCGCCGGCATGTAGAACACCCCGAATATGGGCCAGTAGTTGTCAAGGAGGGCCACTGAAATCCCCCAAATGGGGATGCCAGCCTGGAAATTAGCGACCCCGTCAAGGGGATCGAATACCCACATGAACCGCTTCTTTTCATGGGTATAGCCGTTGTCCGTCTGGCTGTTTTGAAATACCTGGTGTTCGGGAAAACGGCTGTGGAGTTGGTCCAGAAAGAACTCCCGCAGTTGGAGTTCGGCCTCTGTTACAAGGGATTCGTCGAATTTTATACGGGGGGTTCCCCGTCCCGAATAACCCAGGACCTCCTCTCCCGCCCCCTGAACCACGTCCAATGCGAAGCCGGTCAACTCCTCGATATCATGGCCTTCTGTTTCCACTGAATTCCTCCTTCTAATTTTGCCGTTTATTGCCTTCAAGGAAAAGATCTCCAGGCACCTCCACCGCCCGGGCCCCGCCCCTTTCCTGGGGCACTGTGAGATTTCCCCTTTCCTCCCCCCGTGACGAATATACCCCTAGAATCGTCCCATCCGGTGAAGGCAATGGTACACCACGATGCCGACCGAGGTTGAAAGATTCAGGCTTCGCACCCTCCCCCAGATGGGGATCCGATAGGCCGGATAGTTCTCCAGGATCTCAGGCGGCAGTCCCCGGGTCTCTTTACCGAACAGCAACCCGTCTCCATGACCCACCCGGGCCTCCGTATAAGGGACCGAGGCATGTCTGCTGAAAGCGAACAAGCTGCGACCTTCATTCCTCTCCCATTCCCCGAGGAAAGACTTGAAGGAATCATGATATCGGATATCCACCTCCGACCAATAATCCAATCCCGCCCTCTTCAGGTGACGATCGTCCACCTTGAACCCAAGGGGAAAAACGAGGTGGAGACGCACCTCGGCTGCAGCGCAAAGGCGGGCGATGTTCCCGGTATTGGCGGGGATCTCGGGCTGGTACAGGATCACGTGGAGGGCGGGATCCTTGATGACCTTGTGCACGTTTCGTTTCGATGGGCCTCCGGAGATACCAGGGGAGATAGGTTTCACAGGATTGGATCGGATCAAAAGGGCCTCATGGCCCCACAATCGGGACATTGCCAATGGGTTCCGCTGCAGGTAAACCCCCAGAGGTTTTCCTCCATGCATAGGTTGCAAATCTGGAAACCACAGGGGCAAGTCCAGCAGAAAAGAGAATCCGTCCCGCAGCAATGGCAGTGATAGCTCCTCCTGCGCCGTTTCTCTCTCTTACCTTTCATTTTATACAGGGTTCACATTCACTGGCAAGAGAATAGGGCCTGTCACCTCAACAATCCACGAGGGGGAGGGGCTCGTCCTGGGTGCTGACCAGGATCTTTGTTTCACCCCGCCCTGATTCATTCAGGGCCTTTTCAGCCTCCTTCAAGGCCTTGTCAGGGAGATTGTTGGCCTCACTCAAATGGGCCAAAACCACCCAGGCAAGTTTCTCATGGGCGACGGATTTCAGGAGCCGGCCGGCCTGGCGGTTGGACAGGTGGCCGTCAGGGCCTTTGATGCGCCGTTTCAGGGCCAGGGGATAAGGACCCTGTTCAAGCATTTTTTCATCGTGATTGAACTCAAGGATCAGGCCCCGGCATCCCCGAATACGATCCTCCACAACGGGCGAGCTGCGCCCCAGGTCGGTTACGAGTCCCAGTCTGTTCCCGTTCGCGGATATCACCACACCCATCGGATCAGCCGCATCGTGGCATTTGGTGAAGGTCTCCAGGATAAGATCCCCGATGGTGATTGCCTGGCCTGTATGGAGGGGAATCGGACGGGACAGGTTTCCCAGGGCACGCCAGCCCCTCTTAAGGGTCGCTCCGTTTATGAATACGGGGATGTCGAGGCGCCGCGCCAGAGGGCCGGCCCCCTTGATATGGTCCAGGTGCTCATGGGTGATGACAAGGGCATTGACCCGTGAAGGATCCACCCCGATGATTCTCAGCCTCCGAATCAATTCCCGGCTGCTCAATCCTGCATCAATGACAACACCAGTGGAAGGGGTCTCCACATAGCATGCATTTCCACCGCTCCCTGAGGCGAGAACCGAAAACCGCATAATCGTCCTTAATTGAAACCGAAACCAATGCGGGAGGACCCCCCGCTCACTTCACGCCGCTGTGCCCGAATCCACCTTCCCCGCGACCGGTGGGGTCAAGTTCATCGACCTCTTCTATCCCTGCCCTGAAAACACGGGTTATGCACATCTGCGCTATACGGTCTCCCCGGCGGATTTCAAAGGGCTCTTTCCCCCAGTTGATCATGACGATCCCGATCTCTCCCCTGTAATCTGAATCAATGGTACCAGGGGAATTCACCATTCCAATGCCATGTTTGAGGGCGAGCCCGCTGCGGGGACGGATCTGGGCCTCGTATCCACGGGGGATGGAGACCGCCAGACCGGTGGGAATCAGCTTGATTTGCCCTGGATCCAGGATCGTTTTCTCCTTTACGGCAGCCCTCAAATCCATTCCGGATGCCCCTTCCGTCTCATAGGAAGGAAGGGGGAGGTCGCTGTTATCATTGACCCGCTTCACCTTGATCGTCAGCCGTTCCAAATACTTGCCCCTTTTTTCCTTGCTTCTCCGTTCCCTTTCAACGGCATGTCTCAACCAAAGCCTACCCGGAAAACTTAAGATAATTCAGGTCAACATCTTCCTCGCGCAAAGGCCCCAGGGTGGTCAACGAAACCCCCTCATCCCCAAAGGCTTCCCGCGCAACGCTCACCACCTCTTCCACCGTGACCCTCTCCAGGTCTGAAAGAACCTCATCATAATCAACGAACCGGCCGAATACGAACTCGTTCTTGGCAAGGCGCATCATCCGGGTATCGGTGTTCTCAGCTCCAAGGAGGATCCCCCCGACAAGATGCTCTCTCGCCGAACCCAGATCCTCCGGGGTGATATCTCCGTCCAGAATCTTTTTCACCTCCCCGTGCACAAGGGCAAGGACCTCGTTCAGTGAAGCGGGGTCTGTTGCGACGTATATGCCAAGGAGGCCCGTGTCGATGTAAGGAGAAAGAAAAGAATAGACAGAATAGGCCAGGCCCCGCTTCTCCCTTATCTCCTGAAAAAGCCTGGAGCTCATGTTCCCCCCGAGGATGGTGTTCAGGAGAGCACCGGCATACCGGCGTTCGCTCGCAAGATCAGGGGCCTTTCCCCCGATGCACACATGGACCTGCTCCAGATCCTTGGTAAGACATGAAACGCCCCCGGTGATCCGGGGCTTGCTTCTGGAAGAAGGATCCCCGCCCTCTTCAAGGGATTCCAGCAAAGGCCTGAATGCGCTGACCAGGGTATCATGTTCAATGTTTCCCGCCGCCGTGACCAGGATCCTCTCCGGTCTGTAGAACCGATCCATGAACCGCAGGATACACTCCCTCCCCATACTGGAGACGGTTTTCGTGCTCCCCAGCACGGATCTTCCCAGCGGGTGATTCATCCAGAAATTGCGGGTGAAAAGGACGTGGATGTAATCATCTGGAGTGTCTTCCACCATGCTGATCTCCTGGAGGATGACATGTCTTTCTTTTTCGATATCGTGGGGATCGAGCACGGAGTGAAGGAGAATATCGGAGAGGATGTCCACCAAGATGGGAAAGTGCCTGTCCAGAACTTTGGCGTGGAAACAGGTGTACTCCTTCCCGGTGAAAGCATTGGACATCCCCCCGATCGCGTCCAGTTCCTTGGCGATGTCCAGGGCGGAACGATTCCTCGTCCCTTTGAAGAGCATGTGTTCGATGAAATGGGAAACGCCGCTTTCCTCTTCCGATTCGTCCCGGGAACCCACGTCCACCCAGATTCCCAGGGAAACGGATCGGTAGTTTTCCATCTGCTCGGAAAGGATCCGGATCCCGTTGTCCAAAACCGTTTTACGATACATCATCGAGAGTTTCGCCGAGGGCGGCCTTCCGGGAAAGGGCGATCCTTCCGTTCTTGTCGACATCCAGGACCTTTACAAGGACCTCGTCACCTTCCTGAAGGACGTCGGTCACCTTGTTCACCCTTCCCTTGTCCAGTTGGGAGATATGAACCAGCCCGTCCGTTCCGGGGAAGATTTCGACAAAGGCCCCGAAATCCATGATCTTGGTGACCCTACCCCTGTAAAGCTTGCCCACTTCGGCCTCCTGGATGATCCGATTGATCATGTCGACTGCGGCCTTTGAGGTCTCCGCATCGGGGGAAGCGATCATGACCTTGCCGTCATCCCCCACGTCGATCCGCGAGTCGGTCTTGCTGCAGATTTCTTTGATCATCCTGCCGCCGGGACCGATCAGGACCTTGACCTTCTCGGGCTTGATCTTGATGGTCGTGATGACGGGGGCATACTGAGACAGCTGGGGCCTGGGCTTTGGGATCACTTTGTTCATACGGTCAAGGATGAAAAAGCGGGCCTCTTTAGCCTGGTCCAGGGCATTTTGCATGGTCTCCCTGGTTATACCGTCGATCTTGATGTCCATCTGCAGGGCGGTGATCCCCTCCCGGGTTCCTGCCACTTTGAAGTCCATGTCGCCGTAATGGTCTTCGTCTCCGATGATATCGGTCAATACCACCGTCTTGTCCCCGTCCGATACGAGTCCCATGGCCACGCCTGCAACCGCCGCCTTGATGGGAACTCCCGCATCCATCAACGACAGGGAACCCCCGCAAACGCTCGCCATGGAGGAGGAACCATTGGATTCAAGGATCTCGGAGACGGTTCGGATGGCATACTGAAACTCCTCCTTTTCCGGTACAACGGGAAGGAGTGCCCTCCTGGCCAGTGCACCGTGCCCGATTTCCCTCCTTCCGGGTCCGGTGAGCCTCCGGGTTTCCCCGACGCTATAGGGGGGGAAGTTGTAATGAAAGATGAAATGACGGAACACCTCGCCGTAAATGGTTTCAATTCGTTGCTCATCCATCTCCGTTCCGAGGGTCGTCAAGACCAGGGCCTGGGTCTCTCCCCGCGTGAAAAGAGCCGATCCATGGACCCTGGGCAAAACCCCGACCATGCAATCGATCGGTCGAACTTCCGTAAAAGAACGCCCGTCAATACGCTTGCCCTCCTCAAGGATCCGACGGCGCACCAGTTCCTTCTCCAATCTCTCCAGGGACTGTTTGATGTAGGTCTCCCTGCCTTCAAATTCTTGAGCGAGCGCATCGAAGGTCCTGGTGTAACACTCGATCCGCTTCTTCTGGCGTTGAAGTTTATCCGCAATGGAGATCACATCCTCCATCAGGGGAACCGCGACCTCCCTCACCCTGTTTTCCAGCCCGGGATCCTCTTCCTGGGTCGGGGTCTCCCGCTTTGTTTTGCCCACGGCTTCCTTGATTTCCCTCTGCACCTCCAAGAGGGGCTGAAGGGATTCATGACCGAAAAAAATGGCGTCGATCATGTCCGATTCCGATACGAACCGCCCTCCGCCTTCCACCATAACCACCGCGGAACGGTTTCCCGCAACGACCAGATTGATATCGCTCTCTTTTTGTTCGGACACGGTGGGATTGACGATGAACCTTCCGTTTCGCCTGCCGACTCTCACGGCGGCGATAGGCCCTTCGAAGAGAATATCGGATACCTCCAGAGCTGTGGAGGCCCCTAGAATCGCCAGCACGTCCGCCTCATTCTCCTTGTCGGTCGACAGGACCGTGGCGATCACCTGAATTTCATTGAAATAGTTGTCCGGGAATAAGGGGCGCAGGGGCCTGTCGATAAGTCGAGCGGTAAGGGTTTCCCTTTCGCTCGGTCTCCCCATGTCTCTTCTGAAGTAATTCCCGGGAAACCTTCCGCCCGCATATGACATCTCCTGGTACTCCACGGTGAGGGGCAGAAAATCCACTCCTTCCCGAATCTGGTCCGAAGAGACCGCAGTGACCAATACCACCGTTTCACCCGAGGTTACGACAGCGGAACCTCCGGCCTGCTTGGCGATTCGTCCGGTCTCGACGTGAATCACCCGCCCGTCAATCTCTGTTGATCCACTCTTTATCATTGATCCTGACTTCCTTTCTCTCTGGAATAGACCTCCCACCCGTCTATGGAGGGCGATGGTCTTAGGAATTCGATCCACACGATCGAATCTATTTCCGGAGACCGAGTTCCTTGATGATATTCTGGTATCGATTAATATCGCGCTTCTTGAGGTAGTTGAGAAGTCTCCTTCTCTGTCCGACCAGCTTCAGCAGCCCCCGCCTCGAATGGTGATCCTTCTTGTGGGTCTTGAAATGATCCGTAAGATAACTGATTCGATTGCTGAGGATCGCCACCTGGACTTCGGGCGAGCCGGTGTCCTTCTCATGGAGCCTGAAGCGATCAATAATCTCTTTCTTGGTTTCCGGAGTCAAAACCACTTTTCTGCACCTCCTTTAAAATCATTGATGATGGTTTGATGTTCGGCCTGACCTTTCATCCCACCCGGTTATGATCTAACAGGGTGAATTTCCATTAAATTTTTCACAGGTTCAAGATTGTTTATGCAAAATCCGGGCTCAATGAAATACCCTTTGGATTTTCAGTCTCTCTCCTTTTCCATCCGGGTAAAGGGGCAGGCGGACGACAGCCACCAAATCCTCCCCGTGTAAGATCTTCCCCCAGGGTCCCTGTTTCCTCATACTGCCCTGTGGGGATTCCAGTTCCCTGAGAAAAGGTTGATATCCATTCCGAATCTTCCGGGCGGTAGGGCCGTCCACCTTAAAAGCTTCCAGATGGGGCAAGGCCTCGCCCAAGGGAATTACCCTGGTGAGGAGTTCCCCCTGCACCGACATCGATTTGTGAAGCTTCCGGGAATCCCAGGCATCCTCCACGCAAAAAGGGCCGATCGCCAGCCGTCTCAAGGCCGCCAGATGCCCGCCCGTTCCGAGTTTGCGGCCCATGTCGGCCGCGAGACTACGCATGTAGGTCCCTTTCGAGCATTCCACCTCCAGGGTAAAATCGGGCAAAGACACGGAAAGGACCTCCATCCGAAAAACCGTGACCTTCCTCTTTTTCAATCTGATCTCGACACCCTTCCGCGCCCATTGGTAGGCCCGGCTACCTTGAAACTTAACAGCCGAGAAGAGCGGGGGCACCTGCTCTATCTCTCCGACAAAGGCCCGGATCTCCTGCTCGATCCCTTCCCGGCTGATCTCCGGCACCCTGTTCGTCGCTATTACGTTTCCGGTCGGATCAAGGGTGTCTGTTTCGATGCCCAGCCTGACGACGGCGCGGTATTTTTTTCTTCCGTCCATGAGGAAGGGGGAAAGCTTGGTCCCCTCACCCAGGAGAAGGATCAGCAGACCCGTTGCAAAGGGATCCAGGGTCCCGGCATGTCCGACCTTTTTGACCTTCAGGATCCGCTTAACTCTCCTCACCACATCGAAAGAGGTCTCACCCTCGTTTTTATCAACCAGAATGATTCCGTCAACGGGTTGTCCCATCAGCTTGACGAGTTCTTGGATTCCCCTTGTGCTTGTGCATCCGCTTTCAGCCTGGACAATAATTCTTCCATGTAACGGCCCTTCTCAAGAGAAGGATCGTGCATGAAAACAATCTCAGGGAGGTATTTCAGATCCAGCCGCAGACCGATTTCTCTTTTTATATACCCCTTGGCGCTCTCCAATCCCGCCTGGACCCTCATTATCTCTGCTCTTCCACCCAACACGCTGAAATAGACCCTGGCATGCCGAAGATCATTGCTCAAACGTATTCCCGTAAGGGTCGCTCCCTGGGCCCTAGGATCCTTTACTTTTCTCATGAGGAGATCGGCGATCTCCCTGAGGATCTGATCCCCCACCCTGACCGCTCTCTTTCCAGCCAGCATCGCTATACCCTCCACTACCAGGAGAAAAACGACCCTTCATTCGGGTCGCCTGCCCTTCAGGTATTCAGGATTTCCACCTCCGAGTCGACGATCTCCGCCAGGTAAAGGGAATCGATATAGTTCAAGATGGTGTTCAAGGAGGCATTGATATGACGCCTGTCGTTTCCCACCGTGCTGATCCCCAATTCGATCTTCTGCCACATATCATTGGAGCCGATCTCGGCGATCGACGCGTTGAATTTATTCTTCACCTTGTCGATGAGGCTCCGTACGATCTTTCGCTTTCCCTTAAGGGAGCGATTGTCATGCACGAAGAGCTCCACCCTGAGTATACCTATAACCATCCTTTACAACTCGGCCTCGACCTCTTCCATCTGGTAGATTTCCAGGATATCACCCGGCTTAATGTCCTGGTAGTGTTCCAGTCCGATACCGCATTCATATCCCGCCTGGACCTCCCGGACGTCGTCTTTGAAGCGTTTGAGAGAGGCCAGTTTCCCGTCGAAGACCACAACCCCGTCCCTGACCAGACGGACATTGGAATTCCTCTCCACGAACCCGTCCGTCACGTAACACCCGGCCACGGTCCCCACCTTGGGAACGTGGAAGGTCTCCTTGACCTCAACCCTTCCGATGGTCTTCTCCTTGAGGACCGGTTCCAGAAGACCGGCCATAGCCATTCGGATATCCTGGATCACATTGTAGATGACATCATAGTACCGGATATCCACCTGTTCCTTCTCGGCGATTTCGGTCACCCTTTGGTTGGCACGCACATTGAAACCGATCACGATGGCGCCGGAGGCGGAAGCAAGCATGACATCCGTTTCCGTAATGGCACCCGTTGAAGAATGGATGATCTTGAGCTTGACCTCGGATGTGCTCTGCTTGAGCAGTGAATCCGAGAGGGCTTCCAGGGATCCCTGTACGTCTGCCTTGAGAACGATGTTGAGTTCCTTGACTTCCCCTTCCTTGATCTTCTCGAAAAGATCGTCAAGGCTCACAATACCTCGCCTGCCCGTCTCCCTCTCCCTCATCTGGGCTTGGCGCTGCTCGATAAACTGCCTGGCCTTCTTTTCATCCTGCACCACTACGAATTCGTCGCCAGCCATGGGAACACCAGAAATCCCATAGATTTCAACGGGTTCGGAAGGGCCTGCAGTCTTGATTCTCTTGCCGTGGCTGTTAAGCATGGCCCTGACCCGTCCGAAATAGTCGCCGCAGATGAAATCGTCTCCCTGTTTCAGGGTTCCATCCTTGATAAGAACCGTGGCCAGGGCGCCACGACTCTTGTCCAGTTTCGCTTCGATTATGGTTCCGATCGCCGGTTTTTTCGGATTGGCCTTGAGTTCCAGGAGTTCGGCCTGTAGCAGGATAAGCTCCAGGAGTTCATCGACCCCTTCCCCTGTCTTGGCCGACACGTACCCGAATATTGTGTCACCGCCCCATTCCTCCGGGACCAGTTCCATCTCTGCCAATTCCCTCCTCACCTTTTCGGGATTGGCGTCGGGTTTGTCCATCTTATTCACGGCGACGATGATGGGGATGTCGGCCGCCCGGGCGTGGTTGATGGCCTCCCTTGTCTGGGGCATGACCCCATCATCGGCCGCAACGACCAACACAATGAGATCCGTCACCTTCGCCCCACGAGCCCTCATGGCCGTAAAGGCCTCGTGACCCGGGGTGTCCAGAAAGACGATGTCCCCTTCCGGCCTATCCACGTAATAGGCGCCGATATGCTGGGTTATTCCGCCCGATTCCCCGCTTATGATGTTGGATTTGCGAATATAATCCAGCAGGGAGGTTTTACCGTGGTCCACGTGACCCATGATGGTCACTACAGGGGGCCGCCGGACCAGGTCTTCGGGCTTTTCCTCGACCTCCGGAATCAGGCTCTTGATGTCGAGCTTGTCGAGCTCGAGTTCGTAACCGAAATCATCCGCCACAAGGGAGGCTGTTTCATAATCAAGGGACTGGTTTACATTGGCCATCACCCCCTGAGCCATGAGCTTCTTGATGAGTTCAACGGCCTTAACCCCCATTGCTTTGGCCAGTTCCCCCACACTCACCTTTTCCTGCACCCGGATTCTCCGCTTGATGGCCTTGGGCTGGGTGATTTCTGTGCGTTTGAGTCTTTTCTGGGCCTCCCTGCCCTTCCCTTCTTTTCTCTTGGGCTTGGTCTTTCTTCCTTCGTAAAGGTCGGCACGCTCAAAAATTTCTATCTTCTTCTGTCGAATACTCTTCTTCGGAACGGCTACGTCTCGCTCCGCCCGCTTCTTTTCTTTTTTCTTCTTTGGAACCTTTTCTTTCTTTTCACTTACTGGGACAACAACTTCCGGTATCGGGGGCCCCTTGGGTTCAACCTTTTCGGGCTTAGACACTTCCTTTGCCAAAATCTCTTTTAGAGGTCCTTCCTCCGGAAGCCGGATGATCTTGGCGGGCTGATGGGCCTTTTTCTTTTTTGCCTTCTTCTTTTCTTTTACCTTCGCTTTTTTAACCTCTTCAGGTTTCTCGGGCTCCTCTTCCGGTTTCGGCTCGGCCTCACCAGGGGTGGGGGGGGCTTCTTCAGGCGGCGCTGGTGCTTCCGCCTGTTTTTCCTCCTCCGGTGCAGGAGCCTCACCGGCTGAAACCATCTCTTCCTTCTCGGGTTCGGGCCTCTCCTCTGGTTTTGGAATCTCCTCTTCCACTGCCTCTTTCACCTTCTTCGGCTTCTCTTCAGGTGCCTCCTCCTTTACGGAGACCTTCTCTCTCGCCTTGGAGACTTCTTGGGCTTCAGGGGCGGTAGGCTCTTCGGGGGTCTCACCCTTGACTTCCTCTGCAGGCTTGGCTACCGGCACGGTCTTCCTTCGTCGGCGGATCACCGTGGGTTTGATTCGCTTCTCCTCCACGACCTCGGACACCTTTCCGGTGATGAGGTCCCTGGCCCGGGCGGCGGCCTGCTCATCCAAGGTGCTCATGTAATTCTTGATATTGAGTCCACCGGCCTTGAGTTTCTCCACCAGTTCTTTACTATCCATGTTGAGCTCTTTGGCCAATTCATAGACCCTGACTTTCGCCATCTAACCCCCCGATATTTGATATTCTATTTACTCTCACGTATTGATCAACCAATCAGAATACTCACAAAACATAGTCGATCCGGACACTCAATGTTACGGAATCTGCGGTGTGTTCCCTTGGCCCCTTGAGATGCCCTTTCACCTTCTAAGGTTGAAGAAGGGTCAGTGCCTTCTTCGTTCTAAAAGCCCTGTTGAGGCGTTTGCCCCGGGTGAGCCCGTTCCAGCATGTAGGGGCCTTGCAGACATAGGCTCCTCTTCCGGGTAATGTCCCTTTCTCGTCCCTCGCAACGACGCCCTCTGAAATCATGACTAAACGTATAAGCTCCCCCTTCTCCTTTTTGGTACCGCAAGAGATACAGGTTCTGAAGGGCACATGCCCCTTTTTCTTCCCCATTTCAAACCGCCCCCCTCAAGAATCATCCTCACTCACCTTCAGGGCTTTCATCATCGGCGGCTTTCACTTCTTCGGCATCGGGCACTCCGGGCTCCTTCTCCATCCCTGCAGCGCTCTCTCCCGACTCCGATTTTTTGTCTCCGGTTTCAGGTTCCGGCTCCTCCCCCTCCCCTGCGGCTGAATCCGCAACAGGTTCAGCGTTCACGGTTTCCTCCGCCTCCACTCCTTGGCCTTCCATGGACTCCTGTTTCTCCTCCAGGCTTCCTTCACTTTCCTCCGCCTCAAGGCACAGGTTTGCATTCTCAATAATGGTTCGTGCCTTTTCCTCGTCCATGTCCTGTATCGTCATCAGATCCGATATTTGGGCGGCGGCCACGTCTCTGGCGGACCTATATCCTGCTTGGTAGAGATTCAGGGCTGTTTTCTCCCCGACTCCATCGATTTTCAGGAGGGAATCATAGGCCTCCTTAAGGGCCCGATTATAATTCGTCTCGCTCGTAACATCGAGATGCCAGCCGGATAGCTTAGACGCCAATCGAACATTCTGGCCCCGCTTGCCGATCGCAAGGGAAAGCTGGTCGTCCGGGACCACCACTTCCATAGCCTGGTCCTCTTCATCCATGATGACCCTTGTAATTTCAGCCGGTGCCAGCGCATTGCAGATAAATTTGGCGGGATCCGGGTCCCATGGAACAATATCGATCTTCTCGCCCCTCAGCTCCTGAACAACGGCCTGGACCCTGCTTCCCTTCATCCCGACGCAGGCCCCTACAGGATCCACGTCACTGTCCCGCGACTGCACTGCGATCTTTGCACGGCTTCCTGGTTCACGGGCCACCTGGACGATGGACACGATCTTCTCGGAAATTTCGGGGACTTCATTTTCAAAAAGGGCTGAGAGGAAGTTCGGATGGGTCCGGGACAGGATGATCTGAGGACCACGGCTGAATTGCTTCACATCTAAAATATAGGCCCTGATTCGGTCCCCCTGCCTGTAAACCTCCTTTGGGATCTGCTCCCTGGGAGGGAGTTCGGCCTCGGTTCGCCCCAGGTTTACGATAATCGAGCCCTTGTCGAACCGCTGAACGATACCGTGGATGATCTCTCCCCGCCTGTCCTTGTAATCATCATACACGATGTTTCTCTCGGCTTCCCGTAACCGCTGCATGATCACCTGTTTCGCGGACTGGGCGGCGATCCTGCCGAACTCATCCGTGTCCATCTTGACACCCAGACTGTCGCCGATCTCCGATTCCGGGTCGATCTCCCGGGCCTCTTCCAGGGAAATCTGGAGGTGGTCGTCCTCAACCTTTTCCACAACTTCTTTGAATTCGAAGACTTCTATCTCACCCAGTTCTTCGTTATAGTTGACCTCCAGGTCATAATTCGGTCCCATCTTTTTCTTGGCCGCGGCCCTTACGGCATCTTCCAGGGTCTTGATCAGCACCTCTCGATCAATGCCTTTCTCCCGGCTCACCTGGTCAATGACTCTTTTCAATTCTGTAACCATCTCATTATTACTCCGCGGTTATTAAGGTTATTCAGTACCTCTCAGACTCCTCACAAAGGACTTAACATCACCCTTTTATTTTACCTGTCCCCGCAATCCCGCGCCTTTTTCTCATACGCCCCCGTGGTCAAATGTCGAACTCATAGACCACATTCGCCTTTTCAAGGTCGCTGAGAGAAAAGGTGAGAGACTTTCCCTCCCATTCCAGGTCCAGGACGCCGTCCTTGAACTTCTTCAGCCGGCCCACGAAGATCCGGCGTCCCCCAATAGGCCGCACCGTTCGAATCCTGATCTTTTTCCCGACGGCCTCAAGGAAATGCTTTTCCTTTTTGAGGGGCCTGTCGAGTCCAGGCGATGAGACTTCCAGGACATATTCATGGGGAATGATGTCCTTAACATCGATCAGATCACCGATTTCTCCACTCACCCTGGCACAGTCGTCGATCGTTACCCCACCTTCCGTATCGATATACAATCGGAGAATCCACCGGCCCCTACTGGAAAGGTATTCGACGTCAATCAGCTCAAAACCCAGATCCTCAAGGATGCCTTCGACCAAACCCTCAACCTGTTTGGTTATATGCTGGAATTTACTAACCATTTCGACAAATAAAAAAGCGGGTTAAAGACCCGCTTCCTCAATGCAGACTGACGTGTTGCCAGTATTAATGCATAGAAGTCATAAGGCAGTTGTTATGGTCACAACAACGTGTCCGCAATTCGAAGTAAATTGCCCCACCCTCCCGGGCAACAACCTCAAAAAGGGAACCAGGCCTTACACGAACCTCGGGAAATAAATGGAGCGGGCAACGGGGTTCGAACCCGCGACCCCAAGCTTGGGAAGCTTGTGCTCTACCAGCTGAGCTATGCCCGCATAAGATCCCCCGATTGATCGTCCACACCGAGACCTTTAAAGCCACTTCAAAGATCTCTTAGTGTGGAACGTAATGCTAAAACCTAGCACATGTCTCGGCGATGTCAAGTAAATTTTATGGCAAAGGACTAATAATTCAAGGTTCTTGACAGGCATAGCAAGGATCCATATTATAAAAAAACTGTCAGGAATCAGCGAGGCTAAAATCGTATCAATTAGTGTCCATTCATAAAGCAGGCAATTTTGTTCAAGGTCAAGGAAGGCGAAGATTTTAACCGTAGGAATACATTGAAGTATTTCGAGGATTAAAATCTGAGCCTGACCTGAGAGATTGGGGAAAAGGGCCATTTATGGAGGAACACTAATTAATGATTAAAGATTCCATGCAGAAGACAGGATCTGAATTTCATTGGATGACGATTCATACCACAGCTTGATCAACGTGATCAAGGCCCTGTTCAAAAAAAGAAAATCCCCCTCCCACAAGGGGGATGACCTCACTGAAGAAATCCATGATCTCATGGATGAGGGACAGGCCAAGGGGCTCATCTCGGACGAGGAGTCCGACATGGTTTTCGGAGTCCTTGATCTTAAGGAGACCCAGGCCCACTCCATCATGGTCCCCCGGACGGAGATCTCCTCTGCCCCCATCGATGCAACCCTGGGTGAGATCATTGCCCTGGTCGCCGAATGCGGCCACACCAGAATTCCAATTCATAACGGCAGCATCGACGAGATCGTAGGCATCCTCCATGCAAAGGACCTCCTGAAATTCTGGGGAAAGGATCCGGCCCTGAAGATCCCGAGGGAAATACTGAGGGCGCCCCATTTCACCACCAGGAACCAAAATATCAGTGAGATTCTCAAAGACCTGAAGGAGAAGAAGACCCATTTGGCCATAGTCACCGACGAATACGGCGGCACGGCCGGCATCATCACCATCGAGGACATCCTGGAGGAGATCGTCGGGGAAATCTTGGATGAGCACGATGAGGAACTCCCCCTCATCACCGTCCTGGAAGATGATTCCCTGCTCGTGGATGCACGGCTTGAAATCGAAAAGCTAGAAGAACACCTGGGCATTAAACTGCCGGAAGGAGAATTCGAATCAGTCGGCGGTTTTGTGATTCATCTCCTGGGAAGGCTGCCCAAGGTCAATGAAAAGGTTCACTATGACGGGATCGAGATGATCGTGGTCTCCGCCGATGAAAGGAAAATCAACAAAATTCATATCCTCCCTCATCCCGCCTCCCCTGTGTGCACTCCGGAAAAAGATACGAAGTGACGAGACCTTTAGGCCCCTGGAGGTGATCTTCCCGGTCCATGAAATCCGTTTCCCTGGAAAAAATCCTTCTTGCCGTACTTTCCGGCCTGATGCTGACGGCCGGTTTTCCTCCTGCCAAAATCCCCTGGATCCACTGGATCTCCTTGATCCCGCTCCTGAAGGCCCTCAAAGATGAAGAGCCCTCCGGGGCCTTCCGGCTGGGATTCATTGCCGGGATGTCCCATTACCTGACTCTGCTCTATTGGGTCACCTTGGTACTGGGGCATTACGGAGGGCTACCATTTCCAGTAAGCGTTTCCATTCTGATCCTTTTCTGTCTCTATCTTTCCCTTTATCCAGCCCTTTTTTCCCTGCTTTTTTCCCGGGGCAAGGGAACCTTCGGGGCGATCTTTTTGACTTCTGGGCTCTGGGTCGCCTTAGAATTCGTAAGGGCCAAGATATTGACGGGCTTTCCCTGGTGCCTCATGGGTTACGGCCAGTTTCGGAATCTCCTTCTTATCCAGAGCGCGGACCTTTTCGGGGTCTACGGCCTATCCTTCCTCTTGTGCCTGGTCAACGTCACGATATATGTCCTACTATTTGAGCGGGGCTTTTCAAGAAAAACCCTGGTGCTGGAGACCGCCCTCACCGCTTTCTTCCTCTCCCTCGCCGTCATTTACGGATACGATCGATTGGCGGAGACCCTGGAAAAAGAGAAGACCGCCCGGGCCCTCCGGGTCTTGATCGTCCAGGGGAATGTAGATCAATCGGTCAAATGGAATCCAGCCTACCAGAAAAAAACCGTGACCCTATATGAGACCCTTACCCACCGAGGGCTGGCCTCCAAACCCGCTTTGGTGGTATGGCCGGAAACCGCAATGCCTTTTTTTTTCCAGGAAAACACCCCCTTGTCGGAAAGGGTCAGGGAAACGGCGCGGAGGACAGGGGCGGACCTCATCTTTGGAAGCCCCGCATACGAGCGACGGAAAGGAAAACCCGCTTATTTCAATCGGGCCTTTGGCATCTCCCCTTCAGGGACCCTTGTAGGGACCTATGACAAGGTCCATCTCGTCCCCTTCGGAGAATATGTCCCACTTAAGCGATTCCTGTTCTTTGTCAACAGGTTGGTGCAAGCGGCAGGAGATTTCACCTCAGGAACCCGAATCGCCCCCATCCGCCTGACCTCAGCCCCTGCCGGCATCCTGATCTGCTTTGAAATCATCTTTCCCGAAATCGCGCGGGAACAGGTGCGCACCGGGGCGGAAATCCTGATCAACCTTACCAACGACGCCTGGTTTGGAAAGACCAGCGCCCCTTATCAGCACCTGGCCATGGCGGTTTTCCGGGCGGTGGAGACACGCAGGCCCCTGATCCGGGCGGCAAATACCGGTTTCAGCGCCTTCATCGCTCCCTCGGGGAAAATCCTTAAGAAAAGCGGCCTCTTCAAGACGGAAACCCTGGCCGCTGAAATACCCCTGCCTGCGAATCGCACCGTTACACCCTATGAACGATTCGGTGATCTCCTGCCCTGGTTCTTTTTTTTAATCTGGTTGATTAAAATTCTATTGATTTTATGTTATAATAAAAAATTTAAAAATTCATGCGGTGCCTTATTCAACCGATAGGCGGGTGTATTGGGAAACCGAGGAACCACCCCGCCCGGATCCTTTAGGGTTGGCATGAGTGAATATCGATAGGACTTTTATTCCAAGACCAAGGAGAACAACCATGAACCATGAAATGATTGCAAAGATTGATCACATAATGGGCCTCCTAGAAGAGCTCAGAGGTCATCTTTGACTTGGATCGAAGGCAAAAAGAACTTGATGAAATCGAAAAAACAATGGCGAAGGCCGATTTCTGGAACGGTGACCAGGAGGAAATCCTGCGCTTGAATCAGCATATGGCCTCTTTGCGGGAACCCATCGAGCGGTGGGAAGAATATTACCGCCGGGCTGAAGACGCCAAGATCCTTGCGGAAATGGCCTTCGAAGAGGACGACGGACAGACCCTCAAGGAGGTCGAGGGTGAGGTCTCCCGGCTTGAAAAACAGATTCGGGGCCTTGAAATCCAATCCCTATTGGGGGATCCAGACGATAAGCGAAACGCGATCGTGGCGATCAATGCCGGGGCGGGCGGTACAGAGGCCCAGGATTGGGTTGAGATGCTCCTCCGGATGTATCTCCGGTGGTGTGAATCCAAGGGATTTGCCACCCGGATCATCGATATGCTGCCCGGAGAAGAGGCGGGGATCAAGAATGTCACGTTTACCGCGTCGGGCCCTTATGCTTACGGGTATCTGAAATCCGAGCACGGCATACACCGCATGGTGAGGATCTCCCCCTTCGACGCGACGGGCAGGAGGCACACCTCATTTGCCTCGGTTTCCGTTCTCCCCGAAGCGGATACCGATATCAAGATTGAAATCGATGAAAAAGACTTGCGCATCGACACCTTCAGGGCGAGCGGCCCGGGAGGTCAGCACGTAAACAAGACCAGTTCCGCTGTTCGGATTACTCATCTCCCGACGGGCATCGTCGTCCAATGCCAGAACGAGAAGTCCCAGCATCGAAACAAGGACATGGCCATGCGGGTCCTCAAGGCGAGACTGTATGAGATCGAGAGGGCCAATCGGGAAAAAAAGAAACAGGAAATTCACGATTCCCAGAAGGAGATCGCCTGGGGAAGCCAGATCCGCTCTTATGTGTTCAATCCTTACCGCCTGGTGAAGGACCACCGGACAAACGTTGAGGTCGGAAATCTGGAGAAGGTCATGGATGGGGATATCGATGTATTCATCGATGCCTATCTCCGGATGAAGCCCTCCGCTGCAAGCAGCGAGGTATCCTGAGCGGAAATGCGACGGAGTCGGCCCGCCGTTCCTCCTTGCAGCAAGCTAGAAGGCATCATGGCGAAGGCGGATGAAAAAGTAGCGGTTGAAACAAAACAGGCTTTCAAGGAGAATTTGTGGATTGAAAGATGCCCGCATAGGTGGAAAAGAGGCATGAGGATCACCCGCCCTTAAAGGTCTGCTCGATGCTTTGGATGTACCTCGCCACTCCTTTTACGATCCCGTTCGACAGAGTTTCCTGGTAAGAATGGCTGAGGAGGCGTTTCCTTTCCGTGGGATTGGTGATAAATCCGGTTTCCACCAGAATGGCGGGCATTTCGGCTCCGATGAGCACGTAGAAGGGGGCCTGTTTCACCCCCAGGCTCTTGATGTTCCGATACCGTCTCCTCGCCTCGTACACCATGCTCTTTTGGACCGCAGCGGCCAGCCTGCTTGACTCGGTGATCTTGGTATTGAGCAGAAGGCTGTTCAGGATTACCTGGAGATCACTGATGTTCTTCTCCGAGGTGGCGTTTTCTCTGGCCGCCACCATCACGGCCCGGGCATCCGTCGCCATATTCAGGAAATAGGTTTCCAGACCGTGCACTCCCGGTTTTTTGTGGGCGTTTATATGCAGTGAGATAAAGAGATCCGCCTTCTTGGTATTGGCAAAGGCGGTTCTTTCATCTAAGGGGATGAACACATCCCTGGTACGGGTCAGGATCACCTCGCATCCCAGTTTTTTCTTGATTTTTGCAGCAAGGATCTTGGCCATCTGCAATACGATATCTTTTTCCTTGATTCCACCCTTCAAAAAGCACCCGGGATCCTTTCCTCCGTGTCCTGGATCGATCACGATCCTTTTGACCGTCAACCCGAGCTGTCTGGCAAGAGATACGCTCTTGTCGGGTTTTTCGACCTTCCGGATCCCCTTTCGCACAGGCCTTGTCTTCTTGCTGCCTCCTGCGATCCGTTTTGAAGCGGCCCCTTCCCTTCCCCGGACGTCCACAACGATGCGAAAGGGATCATAGAGGTGAAAAATCTTGTACCCACCGATACTGTTGATATCCAGGACAACCCTGACGGTATCCTTTTTGTTTTGCGCGGCCCTGGCCCTCTTGAGAAGTCCGCCCCGGATCGGAATGGAACTTTCGATATCATTGTTTACAAAGGCATTCTGGATATCCACATAGAGTCGCCTGGGCTTTTCGTGGTTCGGATCGGCCTTCAAGATATGGGATTGATATTTTACGGGCTTTTCCAGATCAATGACCACCCTGGTATAGGTCGGAGTCGACCAGTGACGAATATTCGTGACCCTCGCAAGAGCACTTCGGGAATCCCCGGACTTCTTCTTCTCTTTACGCTCTGCCTTTTTGCTCATGGCGGCGGCAAGCCGGTCCATCATGGCACGGGCCTTAGGCCGCATGTCACCGGAGGGAAACTTTATTTCCGTCTTGAGAAATTCAACGTAGGCCTGGGTGGGGCTGTTTTTATAATAGTAAAAGATTTCGCCTATACGGTATTGGGCGTCATCGGCCAGGCGATGTGACTCGTAATCTTTGACCAGCTTCCGGAAAAGAGATAGGGCCCTATCAAGGTCCCTTTCCATGCCGGAATACTTATAGAGCCTGGTATAGAGGCGGCCCGACCGGTAAAGGGCCCATGCGGCCTCATCACTTCGGGGGTAGCGGGTGTAGACCCGCTTGTACTTTTCGATACATCGCTCCCAGTTGTGGCGGAAGCGCATCTTTTCCCTGGAACGGTAAAGAGATTTGGCGCAAGTATCTGCGGCCTTCAGGAGGGACTTGGCGCTGATTGAGCCCTTTGCAAGGGCCTGAAAACCGGCCGGCAGGAAAAAACCGATGCAAAGACAAAGCACAATGAAGATGACGTGATCCGATCGAGATTTCATGTCAGGTGTTCTTCTACATACTTCCGGAGCTTGTCGAGTTCGATCAAAGCCTCCAGGGGTGCCATGGATGGGATGTCCAGGTCCAGGATCCACTTCCTGAGACGATGATCCGGGCCCCCGAAAAGGCTGAGTTGGCAGGTATCCTCCGCGATACGCTTCTTGCCGGATCGGGCCTTCATGGGGCGACCCGCCTCGTCCCGCTCTTCTCCCTCGAGATTGCGGAGTATCTCCTTGGCCCGATCAATGACCCCTTGGGGCAGACCGGCTATCCGGGCGACCTCTATGCCGTAACTTCTGCTTGTACCGCCCGGAACCAGCTTTCTCAGGAAGATGATCCGACCGTTCCATTCCCGCACGGCGATATTGAAATTTTTCACCCTCGGCTTGGTAGTCACGAGTTCCGTCAGCTCATGGTAGTGGGTGGCGAACAGGGTCCGCACCCCCCTCCCATTCCTGTCGTGCAAGGCCTCGGCAACGGCCCAGGCGATACTCAAACCGTCGTAAGTGCTCGTGCCCCGGCCGATTTCGTCCAGGATGACCAGGCTCTCCGTGGTGGCGTGCCTCAGGATGTTTGCGGTCTCATTCATTTCCACCATGAAGGTGCTTCGACCCCGCGCCAGGTCGTCCGAGGCGCCGATCCGGGTGAAGATCCGATCCACGAGGCCGATCACCGCCTTTGAAGCAGGCACGAAACTTCCCATCTGGGCCATGAGAACTGTAAGGGCCGTTTGCCTCAGGATGGTGGATTTCCCCGCCATGTTGGGACCCGTGATGATCAGGAATTGCTGCGCCCTGTCATCAAGACGGATATCGTTGGGAACAAAGTCTTCATCCTTTACCGTTTGTTCGATTACCGGGTGTCTTCCATCCAGAATTTCGATCGTCTTTCCATCGTTCACTTCCGGATAGGTATACCCGTATTCCTCGGCGGCCTCGGCGAGTGCGGCCAGGACATCCAGCTCACCGACCAGTTTCGCGGTTTCCTGTATGCGACCGTTCTCAGCCGCCACCCTCTTGCGGACCTCTTCAAAAAGTTCATACTCTAAGGCCGCCCTTTTCTCTTCCGCTCCCAACACGAGTTCCTCGTATTCCTTCAGGGTCTCGGTAATGAAACGTTCACCGTTGACCAGGGTCTGTTTCCGGATGTAGTCGGGAGGTACGAGGTGCAGGTTGCTCTTGGAGATCTCGATATAATACCCGAAGACCCGGTTGTATCCGATCTTCAGATTAGAAATACCGGTTCTCTCCTGTTCCGTCGAAACCAGCTCAGCGATCCATTTCTTTCCGTCTCGGGTGACGGAAATAAGCCTGTCCAGTTCAGGATGATAGCCTTCCTTGATGATGCCGCCTTCCCTTATGGACAAGGGAGGATCTTCCCTGAGGGCTTCTTCGATCCAGTCCGCCACGTCCTGGAGCGGATCCAGCCCCTCGGCGATCTCGGATACCAGTTCGCTGGGTGAGTCGTCAAGCCTGGTCTTGAGGGAGGGGAGCCTTCGCAGGGAAGACTTGAGGGCCACCAGATCCCTGGCATTGGCTCGGCCCATGGAGATGCGTCCGTTCAACCGCTCCAGGTCATATATACCCCTGAGTTGTTCACGGACCTCTTCCCTTAAAATACGATCCTCCCGGAAACAGCTCACTCCAGCAAGTCTTTTCCTGATCCTATCAAGGTCGAGAAGAGGATACCCGATCCAACGTTTAAGAAGCCTGCTCCCCATGGGGGTAACGGTTCTATCCAGGATATGAAAAAGGGTGCCCTTCGTGGATCGACGCCTCATGGTCCTGAAGAGTTCCAGATTGAGGGTCGTGGCCTCGTCAAGGAACATGAAGTCCCCAAGCCGGTAAGTGACGATTCCCTTAATATGACGCGGGGTTCCCTTCTGGGTCTTGAGAAGGTAATGGACGACGGCACCGGCGGCGACTATCCCCTGATCCATTGCCTGACACCCGAAGGCGTCGAGGGAATGGACACCGAATTGTTTCAGGAGAAGCTCTTCGGCCCTCTCGGGAAGGAAATCATCCCGGTGGAGCAGTTCAAGGCGATAGGGTGCAAGTCTTTCCCTGGCTTCGGGAAGGTCCTTCTCAGGTAGGAGAACCTCGACCGGATCGATTCTCCCCAGTTCGTCCAGGAGTTCATCCAGGGTACCGGCCTCTGTGACCCGGAATTCACCCGTGGACAGATCCAGGTGGGCAAGGCCGTAAGGCCCTCCGACCCCGGTGACGGCAGCCATAAAGAGGTTGTTCTTGCCGTCCACTTCCACTTCTTCCACCACCGAACCCGGTGTGACCACCCTGACCACTTCCCGCTTTACGACGCCCTTGCTGGCCTTTGGATCACCCGTTTGCTCGCATATGGCCACCTTCCATCCCTCTTCTACCAGCTTGGCCACATAGGAACCGGCTGAATGATACGGCACACCGCACATGGGGACCTTTTCGCCGTTGTAAGTTCCCCGGGAAGTCAGGGTGATACCAAGGATCCTGGAGGCCACCTTCGCGTCGTCGAAAAACATCTCGTAGAAATCACCCATGCGGTAAAAAAGGATGGCATCCGCGTACTCGCTCTTGATACCCATGTACTGCTTCAGCATGGGCGTCATTTTGCTCATCGGTCTTCCTCTGAACGGGGATCGGATGGGAAAGGGTGTTTTTCCTGGAGATCGAGGGTGGATGTCGTATTCACGGTCCTGGACTCTACAAGATCCACGGTGTCCCACCTCCGGCACTGGGGACATTGCCATTGAAGTTCGGGGGGACTGAATCCGCACTGGAGGCATTGAAATTTGAGGTAGGGGACATTCAAATGGGAAATGAGATCCTGGTAGGCCGCAAGAGCTTCTTCTTTCTGTTCCCGTGAGAGAAGGATCTCACCCAAAAATTTCCTCGCCTCCCAGAAGGAAGGGTCGATCTCGAGCGCGGCTTTCAGTTCCCGGACGGCTCCCTCGTAGTCCTGTTCATTGTGCCGGTATCGGGCGAGGGCCATGTAAGTGAAGGCGTCCGGGTGGGACTCCGCGCATTCCCGGAGAAAGTCCTCAACCGGCTGGAGATTCTTCATCTTCGAGTAAGCCCCTTCCAACCTCCGGTAGGCCAGGAATGTAAATTTCGGGGCAACTTTTACGGCCCTCTTCCATGTGTCTATGGCCTTGTTGTAATCCTTCCTGCTGAAATGAAGGTCCCCCAGGTGAAGATAGGCATCCACGCACCCGGGATCCAGGGAAAGGGCCTTCTTGAAGCATGCCCTGGCCCGGCCGAAATCCCCTTTTTCAAACCATGCTTTTCCCATTTCCGTCTGGTGATGGGCCAGGATATGACCATGGTTCCCCTTTGACAGCTTTGCGATTTTCTGACGCGTGAGAAAGGCGTTCTCCCAGTCCCTGAGTTCCTCGTAAATCTTTTCAACTTCCTTCAGCACGTTCAGATCCGAGGGTCGCTTCTGAAGGACCTTCTGAAACGTATCAAGCGCCCAGCTTAAAAACCCGCCCTTCCGGTAGTCCAATCCCAGGTCGATAAGGGCCCTCAACTTGATTTCTTCGTCAATATGCGGGCGGGCGATGATGCTCTGGCGAATGCGGATGGCCCGATCGATATCTCCCCTCGATCGATACAGGTTTCCCAGGGCCACATAAGTCTCGATGGTTTCTGAATTTATTTGGACGGATTGGGTAAATGCTTCAATGGCTTGATCATGTTCGTTGGAAAGAATGTACTGGACGCCCTTATAAAAGGCCTTGTCCTCTTCACTCCTGATTTCCCCGGAACCATGACCTTTCCTGGCACGCCACAGACGCCCGATGACCAGCCCTAAGATGAAGGCTGCGACGATCCCGAGCCCCACCTCCAGGATCCCTGGTTCTGTAATCCACTGGGCGATGCGGCTGGTCATCGATCCATCTCCCCCAAGCCCTTTAGACCTGATTCACAGGACCTGAATTCACATCATCCGAGGTGATGGGAAGATTTCTCAGTGAATTCAGTTCTTGATTCTTGATCTGCAATTCCTTTTCGTATTGCTTGATCCGCTTTTTCAAGCGAAAACGCTCCATGATTCCACACACTCCAGCAACGACGAGGCCGAAAAAGAATGCTATGAGCGTAACGAGCCCTATGGCGATAGGAGGTGTACGGATCTCATGGGAAATAAGGGGATTCACCCTGAATTGAACGGTTCCGGATATGGCCGCCATGTTCTGAACAATCAATATAATAACGACAACCGTTGCAAAGATCAGAAGAATGAGCTTCACCTGTCTCATTGGATGCCTCCAGGTAAGTTGTTTGAGGATTTGAAATGGGGCACCAGCTTCTCATAGGTCTCCCGGATATGCTCGGGAATGACCCTCACTTCCCCTAATACCGTCATAAAATTGGTATCCCCGTTCCACCTTGGCACGATGTGAAAGTGCATATGTTCCTCGACCCCCGCACCTGCAACCCTTCCAAGGTTCAACCCGACATTGAACCCCTCCGGGTTCATGACCTTTTTGAGTATCTCCACGGATCGGCGCACCAAGTGCATAAGGTCAAGGAGCTCTTCATCGCTTAGGTGTTCGAGGCCGGGTACGTGTCTGACGGGAGCCACCAGGAGATGACCGTTGTTATAAGGAAAACGGTTCATCATGACCAGGGAGAGGGTTCCCACGTGAAGAAACAACCGGTCTGAATCTTCATTCCTCTCAGGGCCTGGACAGAAAATACAACCTTCATCCTTTTCTTCGGACAAGATGTATTTCATCCTCCATGGCGCCCACAGCACTTTCATAGCCCCTTGTCTCTCCTTTCTCATATTCTGGTAGGGGCGGTGATCCCGGACTCATCGGGACAAACCCGAGGTTTCAATGTCAATGATCTCTCCGCGGATCCCGTCCTCGACCGTCAGTATTCCTACGCTGTGGATACCCGTGAGGGCGTATCCCATGGCTGTGCCGGGATTGAAAAAGAGGGTTCCCCCTCTCAGATGGTTTACGCTCCGGTGAGAATGCCCGTATACGATGACATCCACCGCACCGAATTCTCCCCATATCCTTTCTTCGAGGTCTTCAGGAGCGCCCCAGCCGTGAATGAGGCCTATTTTCACCCCTTCCAGTTCCAGCACCTTCTTCGATGGGAGGGACTGCTTGATTTCGGGTGGATCCATGTTGCCGTGGACCCCATGAAACTCCCACTCGGACAGGAAAGAGACGATCTCCGGTGATACGAAATCACCGGCGTGAAGTATCACGTCCGCATCAGAGAAATAGCGTTCCAAGAGATGCCGAAAGGCATCGGTTACTTTTCGAAGGTGGGTATCGGAGATCACGCCGATCTTCATTCTCCACTTTCCTCGGCTCGATTTGATGGGGTAGGAGTATAACAACCTAAGGGAAAAAGACAAGCCATAAATCTTGAAGACCCACGAGAACCTTGACTATAGGGATCATCTCGGGTATCTCGTGCGTGAATGGAGAGAGACATAAAAAACCGACCCTTTTCATTCCAAAGCTTCCCTGGAGAAATACCGATGCCGATCTACGAATTTTATTGCCCAGATTGCAATAGGATCTTCAATTTCTTCTCTGCATCCGTCAATACGGAAGCGAGGCCCCTGTGTCCGAGGTGTGGGAAAAGGAGGCTGGAGCGCAGGATGTCGGTCTTCGCCACTCCGCGAAATCTCGGGGAAGAGGGAGAAGCTCCCCTGCCCGAGTTCGACGAAAAAAAGATGGAGCAGGCCTTGGAGCGCCTTGCCCTGGACGCGGAACGAATGGACGGGGATGATCCCCGTGAGGCCGCCCTGCTCATGCGAAAACTCACCGACATGACCGGCATGAGGCCCGGCCCCGGCATGGAGGAGGTCTTACGGCGCATGGAGGCCGGAGAAGACCCTGACGAGGTGGAGGCTGAGATGGGCGATATCCTCGAAGAAGAGGATCCCTTTGTACCTTCCAAAAAATCATCAGGCAGGGGATTGAAAACCCCGCCTAAGGTAGATGAGAAGCTCTATTTTCTCTGACCTCGAAATCCCTTATTCATCATTTCTCGGGGGGGCAAGAATCCCCCGTCCTTAACCCTTTGAAATAACCAGGCCGGGAAATTCTGAAGCGAAGAAAAGATCCACATGCCCCTCCATTAAAATCCGGTGAGTATTCCAATACCATCTATACTCCAAAAATATGCTAACATTTCAGTCAATTATATTGCCTCATTTGAAATATTCAACTTAGAGAGACCTTTGAAAAATGTTCAATTTTGTTCAAGGTCAAGGAAGACGAAAATTTTAACCATCCCGCTTTAGAATGCCAAGCGGCAGAGGAGAGGCACCATACATTGAAGTATTTCGAGGATTAAAATTTGTCCGCGCGAAGCGACGACTCCCCACCCAACGGGCGGGTCCCCGGTTTGAGTCTGACGCAGCCTGTCCGCCGTTGTCTGGCGGACTTGTCACGCCGTAACCATAGCGAAGGCGGAAGATTGGGCAAAAGGGGGCGTTTTTCAAAGGTCTCTCTCCCCATGGGGCCAAGGCATCGCCCATGACGGCCAGGCCGCCGATGATTCCTCCCATCTGAGCGGCCCACCGACCGACGTTTTCCAGGTCTTTCCTGTTCTTGATCCTGTTACATAGGGCCGTGGCCGCCCCGTCCGCCCTGGCGGCGGATTTAGACAGAACGCAGACCAGATCAGCGGCACCCAGGCTGAGAGAATGCCCGATGGTGGCCGAGGAGGAGCAGACCCCCATCGGCATCTGTTCTACAGGGATCTTCAACCCGAGCCTTTCGCTCAGCGCCGATTTCCCTGCAAAAACCGATACCGTCATCGGCTTTTTCATGTTCAGGTAGACATCCCCACCGTTTTCCACGATCACCTGCCGGGTGAACTCCCGAAGGCCCTCCGCCACGAACTGTGCCATGGCCCCGGCGACCGCCGCCATGGGTCCCACGCCGATATCATGTGTGGCCTCGATCATGGCCTTTACGATCGGCGGGGCGAGAGGGTCTTTCCGGAAGGGTTGAAGGGTGGAAAGAAAATCAGGATGCAGGGAGATGTAATGTTCGAGATGGTTCCTGTTTTTGAGGACGAGGTCCCTTGTCTCCTTCACCAACGGACGATCGGCGCATATCCAGAGATCCGTCTCTTTCACCGCCACCTGGAATGAATGAAGTCCCCGGGTCCCCACCTTCTTTCTGTATATGCGCTCCATGCTTTGATGCCTTCTCTCCGAACGGGTCCATTCATTTACGTCTTCGCACCTTCCGCCTTGCATCTTCGGCAAACCTGGCGATTGCTTAATCCGGGTTCAAGGCTCCCAGAAAAGTGCACCTATGGGAAATACATTGAGACCTTTGAAAAATGTTCAATTTTGTCCAAGGGTCAAGGAAGGCGAAAATTTTAACCGCAGGAATACATTGGAGTATTTCGAGGAATAAAATTTGAGTCTGACCTGTCTGCCGTGCCTGCCTGTCCCGTTGGAACGGCAGATAGGCCCGGCACAGGCAGGCGCAGAGATTGGGCAAAAGGGGGCGTTTTTCAAAGGTCTCACATTCTCCAATGCCGAAGGGCTTGCCTCCAATACCCAGATAATGGTATCAAACGGCGGATCCGAATTGGCCATCCACCAGGGTTTCCCCGGCCGGAGTCCTCCTTGATCCGGGAGAGGGCCCCACCTTCCCGACGATATCCCCTTGAAAGGAGCAAAAACAACGCGATGAACGATATTTTCAAGGTTCCTGCAAAAGAAATCAACGCGCGTATCCGCAAGATTCAGGAGACGATCCAGGCGCAGGATATAGACGCCCTTCTCGTGATTCAAAGGGTGGACCTCTTTTATTTCACGGGCTCCGCCCAAAACGGTTTTCTCTTCGTCCCGGCGGAGGGGCCTCCACTTTTCATGGTCAAACGGTACATGCCCAGGGCCAGGGAGGAATCTCCCCTTGCGGAGATCGTGGAAATCCGCTCCGTCAAGGAGATACCCGGATTGATCCAGGATTATTACGGCCGGCTCCCTGAAAGGATCGGGTTCGAGTTGGACGTCATCCCGGTGAGGGATTTCAACTTCTATCGATCCCTCTTCCCTCGACAAGAAATCGTGGACGCATCCCCCCTTATCCTGAAACTTCGGAGCCGCAAATCGGCCTGGGAAATCGAGCAGATGGAAAACACCGCAGAACTATCCCGCAAGACCTTTGAATACATGAGGCACATCATCAGACCCGGGCAGAGTGAGATGGAATTCGCCGGTCTATTCGAGGCCTATGCCAGGAAATTGGGTCATGGCGGGAAGATGCGTGTCCGGGACTACCAGACGGAAGGGTATCCCTGGCATGTCCTGAGCGGGAAGAGCGGCTCCATGGTGGGCCTGCTGGATTCCCCGGCAAGCGGGCAAGGCACCTCCCCCGCCTTTCCTTGCGGAGCGGGGCCCAAAGCCCTTGCCCCCCACGAACCCATCATGGTCGACCTCGCTTCCGTGCTGAACGGTTACCACATGGACGAGACCAGGATGTTCGCCATGGGTGCCATGCCCGACAAGGCCCTCAAGGCTTCCCACGCAGCCATCGAGATCCATCAGGCCGTCCTGGAAAAAACGAAACCGGGCCTTCAGACCGGAGAGATTTTCGGCTTCGCCCACACCCTGGCGGAGAAACTCGGATACGGAGACGTCTACCTCGGGCTCCCGGGGTACAAGGTGAACTTCATCGCCCATGGGATCGGTCTGGAACTGATTGAACCACCCTTTATCGCCCGGGGGAAGCAGGAGATTCTGGAACCCGGCATGACCTTCGCCCTGGAGCCCAAGATGGTCTTCCCGGACGAATTCTGCGTGGGCGTCGAAAGCGTTTTCCTGGTGACGGAGACCGGATCCCGCCTCATCAGCAAGGTACCCGTCGAAATCTTCGTTTGCTCCTAGGGAGGAGATTTCGAACCTCCCTCGCCGATGGAGCTCTTGGGCGGAATTGCGCCGGAGCCAAAACCGCTTTAGGGCAAAAGCGCTTCGACGCGCTCACCCCGCCTTTCCTCTCTGGAGCGTCTTTCAGTTCAACTAAGGATTCGAAGAATCTCCCTGAGGTCTCTTTTCAAGGATTCAATGAACGCCCCAGGGGAGACCGGGGCAGTCTGGACTCCTCTCTTACGCAACTTTTGACGCGCCCCGGCGATGGTCATTTTTTCATCGTACAGGAGCCGCTTTATCTCGAAGAGGATCTCGAGGTCCTTCTTTTGGTAAGTCCGCTGGTTGGAATCAGCCCGCCTGGGGCGAATCTGGGGGAACTCCGTCTCCCAGTATCTCAAGACATAAGGCTCCACGCCGATTATACGGCTGACCTCTCCAATCCTGAAATATCGCTTGTCATCCGGGACCTGCATGTTGAATCAGGCCTCTCTCAAACGGCCGCCCGTCTTTTCCAGTACGGTCTTCATGACCCTCTCGTGCAACCGGTTCACTTCTCTTCCGTCCAGGGTCTCTATCCTTGACCGGTACCGCAGCCTGAAGGTCAACGCCTTCTCCTGAGAACCGATCTTCCCACCCTCGAAGACATCGTAAAGCTCCACGGATTCGAGGAGTTCTCCGCCTTCGCGAAGAATGATATCATGAACGGACGCACTCTCCACTTCCTTGCCCACAACTATGGAGAGATCCCTATACACGGCCGGGAACCTGGAATAGGGTTTGAAGGATGCCCACCCTTTCATCCAGGATAAAAGAACTTCCAGGTGAAGTTCAAAGAGATAGGCGTTGTCGGTCTTGATATCGTACCGCTCAAGGACCTCGGGGGTGATTTTTCCAATATATCCTGCCGTGGTCCCCGAGACATCCACCAGTGCGGAGATCTCCCTGTCGAAATAGGCTGGGATCTGACCTCTCAGGAATCGAACACCCGTTACCCTAAGACCCTTCAGGAGGGACTCAAGGATCCCCTTGATATCAAAGAAGTCAACTTCCCGTTTTTCCCCGTACCAGGTTTTCCCGCAGGCCTCCCCTGTCATCACCGCCGCCAGGCAGGAGGTTTCACGGGGCAACTCCTCTCCTTCCCGGGGCAAAAACAGGTTCCCCAACTCGAAGAGTCTCAGGGTTTCCTCACCGTGGGCGATATTGGATTTTACGGCACCAAGAAGTCCGGGAACAAGGGACGTCCTCATGACCGACTGATCCGATGTAAGGGGATTCAAAATCCTCACGCATGGCTTCAGGCCGCCACCGGTATCCCCATCAGCAAGGAGATCCAGGGCCTCAGGGGAAATGAAGCTATAGGTTAATATCTCGCTGAAACCCATCCCCGCCATTAGTTCCCTGGGTCTTTCATTGATAAACAGGAGCGGTTTCTCCGCCTGGGCATGGGGCCGAATGGAGGGATAGGTCACAGGGATCCGGTCATAGCCCTCGAGGCGTGCCACTTCTTCCATTAGATCGACCTCGCGCTCGAGATCCATCCGAAAGGCAGGGGGCCTGACCCGCAGGGTATTGTCATCCAAGGTTTCAACACTCAATTGGAGAGCCTCGAGATCAGCCGCCACTTTGTCGCGGTTGAGTTCCATCCCTAGGAATCTATTGGTCCTGTCTATCCTCAGATCGATGGTCCTCTGTTTATAGGGCCTGGAATAGATATCGATGACTCCCTTTGCGATACGTCCTCCCCCGAACTCGGCCATCAAGGCAAGGGCCCTATTAAGGGCCGAGACGGTATTTTCCGGATCCACCCCCCTTTCGAACCGATAGGACGCCTCGGTGGATAGGTTCAGTTTCTTGGATCCGCGCCGGATCGTGATAGGATCGAAACAAGCACTCTCGATCAAGACGTTCCTGGATCCGGCGAAGATCTCGGAGTTGAGCCCTCCCATGATTCCTGCCAGGGCAATGGGCCTCTTTCCGTCACAGATCATAAGGTGATCTTCCGAAAGGACATGGCTTTTTCCATCCAGGGTCGTGAACCTTTCTCCTTCGCGCGCCCTTCGAACGATGATTCGGTTTTCCTCAAGCCGGTCGTAATCAAAGGCATGGAGAGGCTGTCCCAGTTCCAGTAGTACGTAGTTGGTGATGTCCACCACGTTGTTGATGCCCCTCATTCCACACAGGTAGAGGCGGTAACGCATCCAGAAAGGAGACGGTGCCAAGTCCACGTCCTGGATCATGCCTGCGGAATACCTGGGGCACCCTTCGGGATCCTCAACGCTGACCGATGCGAGATCCTGGATGGGCGGATCACTTGCTTCTATCCGGATGTCCTGATGTTTCAGATTCTGGCCGGTCAGCGCCGCGATTTCCCTTGCGATCCCTATAATGGACGTGCAATCGGGACGATTGGGAGTGATTCCTACTTCAAGGACCCAGTCTGTAAGGGGAATCACCGAATCCACCGGAATCCCCGGTGGTGTGCCCTCGGGCAGCTCCAGAATTCCGGTATGATCATCGGTCAGTCCCATCTCGTCTTCCGCCAAAAGCATCCCAACGGAGCGCTGGCCCCTGATGCGGGTCTCTTTCACGATCATCCCACCGGGCAGCTTGGTTCCCGGCATGGCGATCGGGGCCACCACCCCGGTTTTCGCATTGGGGGCGCCGCAGACGACGGGAACCTCTCCACGACCCGTATCCACGAGGCAGACAGACAAACGATCCGCATCCGGGTGAGGACCCACGGAGAGGATTCTTCCGGTTATGATATCACCAAGCTCCTGACCGTGGGGCTCCACGGCCTCCACCTCCAGACAGTTCATGGTCAAGAGATGGGCCAGTTCAGCAGGCGGCATCTCGATTTCCACAAAATCTTTCAACCAATTCAGACTTACTCGCATGAAGACGACTCTTTCGATCGGATTTGAAAACAGGGATCAAAGACCTCCGGGGGTCAACCCCAAGGGGCCTGTGTAGGAAATGGTCAAAACTGATTCAAGAAACGGATGTCATTCCTGTAAAACAACTGGATATCGTCGATCCCGTATTTCAGCATAGCTATCCTCTCAATTCCCATCCCGAAGGCGAATCCCGAAACGGATTCCGGATCGTATCCCACGAATCCGTACACGGCCGGATCAACCATTCCTGAGCCCAAAATCTCCAACCATCCGGTGTTGGAACATGTCCTGCACCCCTTTCCCCCGCATATGACACATTGGATATCCACCTCGGCGCTCGGTTCGGTGAAAGGGAAAAAGCTCGGCCTGAATCGCAGGGCCGTGTCGCCTCCGAACATCTCCCTGACGAAATGGGTCAGGGTGCCCTTGAGATCGCCGAATGTGACCCCTTCATCCACCAGAAGACCTTCCACCTGGTGGAACATGGGGGTATGAGATACGTCCGAGTCCCTACGGTAGACCTTCCCGGGCGCGATGATGCTGACAGGAGGGGCTTGTTTCTCCATTACCCGGATCTGCATGGGCGAGGTATGGGTCCGCAGCACAACGTTGTCCGACACATAGAAGGTGTCCTGCATGTCCCGGGCCGGATGGTCTTTGGGGATATTGAGTGCTTCAAAGTTATAGTAATCCAGCTCAACGTTAGGGCCTTCTACGACCTGGAACCCCATGGCCATGAAAATATTGCATATTTCTCGAAGCACTTGATTGATGGGATGGAGATGACCTCTTGGAGGTTCTCTTCCAGGCAATGTGATATCCAGGAGGGCCCGTTTTTCAGTCTTCTGTGATTCCAGCTTCGCACGTGTCTGCTCATAAAGCAGGGTAATCCGAGACTTGACCTGGTTAGCCAGTTGACCGATTTCGGGTCTCTCTTCCGGAGGCACCTCCTTGATTCTTTTCAACAAGGCGCTGATTCGCCCTTTTTTTCCAAGAAAAGCGATCCTGAAATCTTCGAGGGCCTTCAGGTCCCGTGATTTTTCCAGTTCCCCAAGCGCCTCTTTTTCAAGCTCCTTGAGTTGAGCTTTCATCACCTCGACTTCTCACCTCCACAAAGATAAAAACCATTCCGTTTTAATGAGAGATCCCTTCTTCGGCATTACGGATACTATGGGCAAACCCACTGAGAGACCTTTGAAAAACGCCTGACCCGCCCAATGGGGCGGAGCCTGCTTGTACGTTGCCCTCCGAGAGGCGGACTCAAACCGGGTATCCTTTCGAAAGGCGGGGAGTCCGCCGCGCGCGGAGCGATTTTAA
>JAFDEE010000031.1 GCA_019310525.1 Deltaproteobacteria bacterium
GGAGCACGTCATGGAATCGTCCGACCCAAATGATTACCTTTGGCTTTTCAAAGAGCTATGCGTGATTGTTTATTACCCGACTACGGTCCGGTAACCTCTGTGAACCGCCCCGTGCGGACCCGCATGCGGGGTGGTGTGGGGGCTGGGGGGTTAAGACCCCCGGCTACCCGATTGGACGGTATGATCGCGCCATTGCTGTAGATCGTGATAGTGAGCTTCTACTCTTGGGCTAGTGTTTTGTTGACAGCCCTGAATAGCGATTCGAAGTTGTCGAACGTCTGCTTACTAAAGTTAGGCAGGATGCTGGTCCGGTCACGTAGCAGCACGTCAGCCGGCTTGCCGTGGTCGAACCGATCAATGCCGTCCAGCCGCGCAAGTTGGTGCACGATAGGGTCGGTGCCTGTCAGGTCCGCTACCTTGTGACTTGTTCCAAACGCTTTGTTATAAAGACCCAAGTAGTCGCCGGGCGAAAAGAGGTCTTCAATGTCCGCAGAGCGCTTCCCGAGTACCTGACCGATGGTGATGATGCGTTTCTCGGCCAGATATCCCTGCGCCGCCAATTGAGACAGTCGCTGGTGGCCCTTCCTGCGCGCATCTATGACCACGGTGATGTCGAGATGCTGCCCAAGCAATGCGACAAACGTGGGAACCAAGTCCACGCCACCGACAGGTACCATTGACCAACGCTCGTCAAGCGGTTCGCGATCACCATGTTCCGCGAAAAAATCCGAGATCACTCGGAGGTACGTGTAGTCCGACGTACCCTCGACGACTAGATTGTGGGGCGCGATAAACAGGTGCTGTGCGAGGTCGTATCCGAGAGCACCTTGGAGAGGGAACAGCGTGTCCCGGTCAGTGGACATGATGTCCGCCCATATCTTCGCACCATTTTCGCGGTCTTTGTCTTCTACCATCCGCACACGCTCCAGCTTTCCCGGTTGAATCATGAACGACGAATGCGTTGTGTAGATAACCTGATGCCGTTTGGATAGGCGTTCGTCGATGAAGCGTAGGAAGTCCGCCTGGGCCCGCGCGTGCAGCCCCAAGGCAGGCTCGTCCAACAGAATAACCACGGGCGTTTCAGCGAACTCGTACTCGGAAAAGGCAGCGAGGAAGGAGAAGAACCATCGGAAACCGCTGGAGTGCTCCTCAAACGGCAGCGATAGTTGGTGACGGTTGTCCCATATCCGGATCTTTAACTCGTCGGCGTCGGGGCCTGGCTGCCCTTGCGGAGTGGCTCTTTCAATGTCTGGCAGCACTCGCAACTCGGGATTTTGGCTCCAATACTTAAGTACGTCGTTGGTAAGCGCGTTTGCGACATTCTCTAACTCGCGCTTGCGCCGTTCGTAATCCGGATTCAGCAGGTACTCGTCGGCTGCGGCCGCCATCCGCAGCAGGGAGCGCGCGGTCAGCTCACCGTCCGTCAGCTCCTTGTCCGCCCCCTGCAGAACCCGCTGGATTCCCACGGTATACGGCAGGGTGCTGTACTCGTGGAAATAGAAAAACTTGGGCACCCGAGGCTTCAGAACGTCCCACACGGCCTTGCTTACACTTTCGGTGCCATACACTTCTTGGATCTTACTGGCCAAGACGGCGCCCGCATTGACCGCGTCTTCGTCGTCGGCCGTCCCCGACAGTTCGGTAGCAAGCTCACGCAGTCCAGCGAGGCTCCCGACCGAGCCTGCGCGCTCCGCCTGCGCATCTGGAAGGTCGAGGCTATCGACCAAGTGACGAACTGCGGCGGATTCATCAATATCCACCTTGTGGTACAGGGTTCCGTCGTAGCTCCTTTCCAAGTGGAGTTTGTCACTGGAGAGAATTTCTTTACCAAGCGCGTCGGCGACTGCAGCCATGTCGGCCCCGTCTAACTGGAACGTCGCCTGAACTGGCCGGACATCGTCGAGGTTTATTCCGCGCAGCCGATCACGCTTTTCCAACCAGGCAGGATATTGGTCATGCACAGAGAAAGCGACATTGCCTCGCGCGGGCAGCAGACGATAGAGCGCGTGGAGGAACGCCGTCTTCCCTGACTCGTTCTTACCGACGAGGCACGTGACGTCGGACTGAATCTGTACCAATTCCGAGTCTAGGATGTTCCGAAACTTGGTAATCTGAACTTCAACTAATTTCATCGATTTCTCCATAGCTCAACGCTGAGACGGCGAGGTTTTCACCTCTCTCCGCCCAACGGCAGAGATGACCTGTTGAAAATGCGCTAGCATTTTCAATCAGAGTCCATCTTTTTGTTCGACGATTCAGAGCTCTTTTGACTATCAAGTACCTTTTTTACAGCACTTCTCAATAATATCATGGATTGTGCCCCCATAACGACATGCCAACAGTCGCGTAAGGAGAGGCTAATCATAAAATATAGAAGTACTTCAATAGCATTATATGCAAAATCTAATGGCAGCTTGCCCCTAAGCGGTTCGAAAACATTTAGCCCTGCTAGTCCCCAAGCAATCATGGTAATCAACAAAACCAAAATTGCAGATTGAAATTTGAAAACATATTCTTTAAGCCCCCCCGACCTGTAATTAGCAAGCATATCAATTTCTTCAGATTGCATTAATGAAACTGCATTACCGCCCCAAGCAAATGTTAAACCAATAAATATTCCGGCTAGCGGTAACAGTATTGATTTGGCAGCTTCATTAATTCTTACTGGAACGATAAACATTAGGATTATCCCAACGGACATATGAAAAACTAACCACCAGTCCAGGTATGCTAAAATTCCGGGCCTTTTAGTGGCAGACTGCTCAAAATATTTGGAATTAGGAGCTGTATCACCTTGGAAGAACCATTTCCAAAAATTCATCATTCTTTCTGTTCCGTTCTTATTGCTCTATAGGTTTCACGAATTGCCTCAATAAAACTCTCAGGTGACTCATCTGGATCTTCATCATCGTAATCAAGAGTTACCGCTCGTCCTTTGAGACGTCTTGTCCTAAATCGACTTCGTTCAGTGTCCTTCATACGCGCTGAAACATCGTTACCTGATACTGCACAGGAACGAGTAACTTCTTCAAGAACATCTCTATTAAGGTCTTGTCCCTTAACTGAAGCTTTGCCTTTGTTCCCTTCTGTAGCTCGAACAAAACGTTGGAAAGGTTTTTCAAAATCCTCATTTGAATCAAATGGATTGGGCAGTGTTATTTCTGCAGTAAAGCTTTGAACGATGGCCGCTTCTCTAATGTGAGTCAGAAAATCTCTCGGATCATTTAAAGGGGATATGTCTGCTGTAACATCGAATTTTCGCAAAGCATCCTGCAAATTTAGTAACTTTTCTAGCTGCTTGGCAATAGTCTTTGTATATTGGGATAGACGTGGTTTATATGCAATTGCTAATACCTGGAGGGAAAAATCAATATACGCATGTGTGTATGGGGACTCAGGATGTTCATCTATAATAAAATCCCTAGTTTTTGTATCGTATAGTTCAACAATAGATTTTGTAGTTCTTCCCAGAGCAAAATATGCGCTGTTGTCATCCAAATTTTTTACATTGCCAATATGCCACCAATAGCCGTGACGCACTTCTGCAGAAGGTTTCTCAAAAATCACATCACGCAGGAGCTGGATACGGTCCAAATTTTGATTGAACAAAGTAGGATTTACGAAGAGCCGTAATCTGAAAAGCTGAAAGCGAATCATTATTGCTCCTCCATAATATTAATTTGTACCTCGAACTTGTTATTCTACCCAATCTCCGTTTATCCGAAATGGCTCCTTGTCAATCCACGGAACCTAGTCCCATTATATTGACTGCTTCCCCCATAGTCAATTGAAAATAAAAGGAAAAATCACTTGGCCAGCATGAGGTTGCGAACTACCATAGCATTAGTATTTTGATGTTATGGAGATTGTGTATAATCAGGACGGAATGATGAATCGAGCCGAGGGAGAACTTGAGCGGAAATTTCGTTGTTAAGCTGTGTTTCTGCGGAAACGGCAACTGGCACCGCCCAAGCACCAGCCACACTTGGTTCGCTGGGTGCGGGAGTTCCTGGTCTTTGCGACGTGAAAAAATGGGGACGTGGGCACGGCCATTAAATTATAATCTAAACTGAGCGTTTCAAAATTTTGATGAGACCTTTTATTTAGATATATCTAAAGAGTACATGGGCATTCCTGAATCCTCGCGCGCCTTGCATCTCCAGAAAACTCGAAAATCGCTCAATTTATGTCAATGGCAGTATGTCTTTCCAGCCAAGAAATTGAGTGCCGATCCCCGCAGCGGGATATGGCGGCGGCACCACGTGCTGGAATCAGGATTGCAAAAAGCCGTAAAAACCGCTGTCAAGCGGGCCGGTATCACCAAGCGGGTCAGTTGCCATACATTCAGGCATTCATTTGCCACCCACATGCTGGAAAACGGCGTTAACATCCGTGTAGTGCAGGAACTGATGGGACATGCCGATGTAAAGACAACCGAAATTTACACCCATGTGATGGAAAAAGATTTGACCGCCGTGCAAAGCCCCCTGGACAAACTGGCAGGCAAATACCTAAATTGAGCTTTCAGAATTTCGGTTAGACCCACCCGGGAAGAGAACGGGAAGGATCATGAGATATGAAGGCCCTATCTACAGGCCCCCGAGCGAGGCCGACAGCCTGCTTTCGTCTCCTCTCTCCCCACCAGGTGCTGGAAGAGACCCGTGACCTCCTGGAGAGGCTCTCTTGCCGTTGCAGACTCACAAGCGATCACTACACCAACTACATCAATCTCGATTGGGAGATCCCCCGGGAGAAGGAAAGGCTCCTCGCCGAGATCGACCGGTCCTTGACCTGGAGCGAAGACCAGTTCAGACCCTTCTTTATCGGTACCCAGTAGGCCCTCTCCCGCCTCCCTCCGGCCTCCCTACTTTTTTCATGCAAGAACGAGGGGAACCAGCATTTCCTCGGGGGTGAGTCCTCCGTGAATGCCCTCGTTGTAATACCCGTTTTTCACCGGGGGCCAGGAGCAGAGGGCGGCGGGACCGAGGGCGATGCCGATGAAGGTCCCCAACCTTCGGTTCATGAGGGCCGAGATTCCTTCGGGCCCGAAGAGGCCCAGGGATTCCGTTTCTTCCGGGCTCAAAAGGGCGAAATGTTTCCCGAAGCGATTGCGAAAGGCCTTGCAGAACCTTTCCTCTTTTCCTCTCAGGACATGGAAGATCGGCACGTTGGATTCCCCCGTGGGATGGGTGTGAAGGAGGGTGAGGAGCGGGTCGAGCCTTTCAAGGAGAAATTTGCGTGTCCCGGGCACCAGGCACTGGCCGTGATCCGCGGTGATGATGATCCGCGCCTTGTTTCCGATGGATTCTTGAAGGGAGCGGAGGCTCGTATCGATTTTTTGGAGGAGGTTCGGCACCTTGGGGTGATTCGGCCCTTTTTCGTGGGACAGTGCATCGAGTTGGGGGAGGTACAGGAAAAGGAGTCCGGGTTCCGGGCTCCCGGTGATTGCCCCTTTTACGATCTCCATGGCATGGTCGATGTCCCTGTACCCGGCGGTAGGGGCGCCTCCGCTCACGTAGCGGGAGAAAGGGGTATGGGCGATCTTTTCGGGCAACAGGCTCAGGGATCCCCCCTCCATGGAGGACCAGAAACTCCGGATGGGAAAGAGATCCTCCAGGGTGAGACCGAGGTCTTCAATGGGCTTGCCCGTGAAGCGGCCCTGGAGCCGGACCGTGACGATGCTGATCCTCTTCTCCTCGAGGTATGTCCACCAGCCGGGAACGGCATGGCGGCCGGGCCACCTGCCGGTGGCGAGGGTCGTCATGGCACAGGCCGTGGTGGAAGGGAAAACGGCCTGAAGGGTAAGGGGCTCCATGGACCTCAGGAAACTGTTCCCAGGGAGGCGTTCAAGCAATGGAAGGCCGAGTCCGTCGACCAGGATGAGCACATGGTGATCCGCCGCTCCTATCATCCGGCCGAGTCGCTCCACAGCGGCACCGCCCCCGAGGCCTTTGACTCCCCTTAGGAGCCCGATCGCCCTTACCAGGTCCACGAAATGGAATCTACGGGTCGGGGAGGGTCTTAAAAGGATTCCGGATTCAAATGCCTCCTCGATTCTTTCAAGGTCATCCGATGCCATGATCGACCCCATACAGCACACAGTAAAGGATCCACGGCCCTGCCGGTTCTGCTCGGGATTCTGATTCGCCATGGTCTTCACCCTTTGATGCCTGAAATGGGAGGGAATTGCAAACGGGAATTTCCTGCAATCTTTAAGGAATTTTTTTCTTCTTCCCTTGAACCTAAATTGAGCGATTTCCGAGTTTTCAGGAGATGCAAGGCGCGCAGGCCCGCCAGAAAGCTGGCGGGCAGGGATTCAGGAATGAGACGTACATATCAGTACGCCGCAATGACGGAATCCGAAGCGCCTGTCTGCGTGCCTGCCTGTCCCGTTGGGACGGCAGACAGGCAACGCACAGGCAGGCAACGCAGCAGATCCTGTAAAATCGGAAATCCCGAAGGGTTTCAAAATTTGGTGATTTGAAAAATATACATATGGTATGTTCTTGACCTTACAGGTTATGATACCTTACCGGACACTACCATGTACTCTTTTGATATATTTAATAAAAGGTTTCATCAAAATTTTGAAACGCTCAGTTTAGGTTGAAAATTCTGCGAGGTTTTCCTCCGTCAGGCCCGCTCCCGGCGGATAAGGCCGGGGGGTGTAGGGCATGGGACCTGGAGTGTCGCCGGTATCCCTGAACCGGATAGGGGTGGCTGGAAGATGTGCGGGAAAAGGAGAGAGCAATATGGGTACGACCCTGGACCTTTCGGAACTGAAACAAAAGATCGGTCAGCTTTTCATGATCGGGATTCCAGGACCCCGGCTTGACCGCGATACCGATGCACTTATACGAGAATACAACATCGGGGGCGTCATCCTTTTTTCACGGAATATCCAGGAGCCCCTGCAGTTGACCGCCCTTTGCCGCGATTTGCAGGAAAGGGCCCTGAAATACCACGGAACTCCCCTGTTCCTGGCCGTCGACCAGGAAGGCGGCCCTGTGGCCCGCCTGAAGGAACCATTCACCGTCTTTCCGGGGAATCGGGCGATCGGCTCCGGGGATTATCCCGAGAGGAGGGCCGATGAATTCGGCCGGGTCACGGCCCGGGAGATGAGGCTGGTGGGCCTCAACATGGATCTTGCACCGGTGGTGGACGTGCCGGAAGGAGAGCCGGAAAGACATCTTCGTGGAAGGACCTTCGGGGAGGACCCTGAAAGGGTGGCCCGGCTCGGCCGGATCGTCATCCGGGCCTTACAGAAAAACGGGGTCATGGCTGTTGCCAAGCATTTCCCGGGCCTGGGGAGAGCGGAGAGAGACCCCCACGCCGAACTCCCGCGAATCTCTCAGGACTTGAGCGAAATCAGATCGGTCAACCTCCATCCCTTCCGGGCGGCCATCAAAGAAGGGGTGTGCGGTATCATGACCTCCCACGCCCTTTATCCGGCCCTGGATCCCGTGTGCCCGGCGACCCTTTCCCCGTCCGTATTAACAGGGCTTTTGAGGGAAGAGATGGAGTATGACGGCCTGGTCCTGACCGATGACCTGGAGATGGGCGCCGTTGCGCGCGGTTGGGGGGTCGCGGAAGGGGCTGCGGAGGCCCTGGAGGCCGGTGCGGATATCCTCCTGGTCTGCAAGGACCAGGAACGGGCAAGGGAAGGCCTGGAGCTTGTGTGTAATCGTGTGCTCCAGGGCCGCTTATCCAATGAGCGGCTCGAAATCTCCCGCCGGAGGATCATCCGGGCCAAGGAACGGTTTCTCTCCCGCTGGGAACCTCCGTCTTATTCCCGGGTGAAGCAGTATTTCAGGCTCCAGGGGGCTGGAGCCGGTTGACCTTCGCCGCCCTGCCTGGAATCTCATCCTGCCTCAGGCAGGTCTCCTGAAAACTTGGAAATCGCTCAATTTAGGTCCTAGTAATAGTACCAAATCGAACGATAGTCGCGGACATCCTCTCCGGCGGCCTTCAGCTTCCTGAGGTAATCATAGATCGACACGTCGGTATAAACATAGGTGTCGACCAGAGCGAGTTTCTTTTCCCAGGGGTGGAACTCGTAGACACGCCGCCCGTCGGGCAGGATGGAGATCACGTTGTGATGCTGGGAGGCGTCCAGGTAGTTTTTCCCAAGTCCCGGTACGTTGAAGACCACCTTGTCGGTTCGGACCGTTCCGGGGAGAATACGGGCCTCCTCCTTCTGCTCCTGGAGCAACCGCGCGATGGGAACCCGGAAGTCGTCGGTCTCCTCTTTACCCTTGGTGTTGAAGGTGTAATAGGGGGTGACCCCGATCAACCGTAACATCTGGCGTAAGGCCGCGGCCTCGAACTTGCGGGAGTTGAAGAAGGTATATACCAACTGGTTGTAAACATCGATGCCGTGGCGCCGGAATCTTTGAACCGCCTCCATGGCCTCGGGGGTGATCTCGTAAGGATGCTCGAAATGGGTGACGATGACCACCTCGCGCCGGCCGGGGATATGGTAACGGTCGATGGCCTTGACCAACGCCTCGGTGATGCGCTGGGGAAGGGTTACCGGGGTGCGGGTGCCGATCCGGATGCGGATGATGTTAGGGTTGCGTGCGAGCCGACTCAGCAGGCTTTCTATTTTGCGGTTGGAAAGCAGCAGGGGATCGCCGCCTGTGATCAGAACCTCGTTGATCTCCCGGTTTTTTTCGATCCACCGAAGGGCCCGCTCCAGGACCTTGGGCGGAGTGACGGCGCTTGGCGAATAGACGTCCTCGATCTGCCAGTTACGCTGGCAATAAACGCATATCTGAGGGCATGTGAGGACCGGCTTGAGGATCACGATGTTCGGATAACGCCGGGTGACGGCCTCGATGGGCGAGGTGTCCCGTTCGAGCATGAAATCCATGGAAGCATCGCCGGACCGGCGCTGTATCTTCATGGTTTCGACATAGTGACGGCTCGGGATGACCTGGGCCCGGACGGCGCGGTCGGTGTCGCCGCCAGGCCTTTGGTCGAACAGGGTCAGGTAATAGGGGGTGATTCCAAAAGGGATACCTTCCGCCTTGGCCATCCGTACCGCCTCGAACTGGTCGTTGCTCAGTCCCACCAGGGCGCTCAAGGTCTCGACGTTTCGAATGATGTGGCGGGTATGCCATTGCCAGTGATTCCACTCCAGGTCCGTTGCCCCAAAATATTTCATGATTCTTTGTTTGTTTCGGCTTCGCCTGCGGATCACCTCGGGATCCAGCCCGCTCGGATAGCGTTCCATGAAAAGGCGGGCGCTCTTGGCCAGCCGTGAGAGGTCGGCCGAACGCAATTGGGCCGCCCGGGTGCCGTGGTACTTGAGAAAGGCAGGTACGGCCTGCGGATAGATTCCCGTGTTGCGGGCGATGCCGCGCACCAAGTGGTCCACCTCGGCGAAAAACCCGGGTTCGGGCCGGGGAAGGTCCTTCGGGGGCCGGTTTTTCAGCAGATCGTTCAGGTATCCAAGGAAGCTGAAACGGGCCAAGGACTCGTTTCGTTTGGAACACAGGTTACGCCATGCCTCTACCGCATCGTGGGTGAGGACCCACTCGAGGGATGGAAGGTTGGGATCTTGTTCGTAGCTGGTAACAAGGATATCGGTCAGGGCCCTTCGAATCTTGTCCCTCTTGGTCTCAAGGTCCTCTTCGGTGGTCAGGATCGCCTGAATGCTCGGCACGGGCGAAAGGAATTTCAAAAGTCGATTTCTATAGTTGGCAAAATTTTTCATGGCAAAGTCTCTTCGATCTTTTTGTGTTTTCCCCTCGCATTCATGTTGTTCGACCCCTGGCGGGTCGGATTCCCCCGTGAGAATCTCTGCCTCTGATTTCCGCTGTTTGGGTTGAATATGAATCAAAAAGTGGCTGTTATGCATAGGATCCCCCTTGTCCAAAATAGGATTTGCGGTTTCAGGCAGTGAGCGGCATGTTCTCTTGACCCCTGCTTTTCGCTGGCCTGCAAAGGAACCTGAACTTGATAACAGCCGTTATCTGCGGGTAATTGTCACGTTTTATTAAATACGAAGCGGAAAATGATTCAATTCCGTATACCAGAGGCGGCCCCCTTTTACATTGAAATGGGCCTACAAGTCAAATCGGACAGCCTCCTTGCTGGCGGTGCTCCAGAAATCGTTTCTCATTTCCAGACTCCTTTCCTCGGCCCCTTGAATCCTCAGGCCATTCCGAACCGGAATGGACGTTTACTTCAGGTTTAAGACATGTCTCGGGTTTTCAATCCCGATCTTCCGAGCCAGGCCGGGCGGCAGCAGGTTCATGAGCTGCCTCGTGGTACTCGTCTTCTGGGGGCCGATCCTTCTGGAGCCGGGCGGAACATAGAACTGGTCCGTACCGATCAAGAACCGGTCGGGATAGTCCTGAAACAGGGTAAGCCAAGCCGGTTTGATCGATTTTTGGTCTTTCGTAAGGATGCGGGTCGCTGGAACGCTTTCAGGACTGAGCTTGATAGTCATGAAGAGATTGGGATGTTTCTGGAGCAGCTTTCGGCACAAGGCCGGGGTCCGGTATCCCGTGTTGCACCAGCCGACGTGCGCCCAAATGATTTTGGCCTCCCGGTTGTGGTCAAGCAGCCTTTCAAAAGCGGACAGGTTTTCATGGAGCATTGCCGGATTTCGCCCCGAACGGAGCAATAGGTTTCTTTTTGGAAGCGGCATGTCTTGGGGGATCGCCTCCATGTGGATATCTAAGGGTACATGGTGCCTGGCCGCCAGATCGGCCAGCATCAGGAAGAGTGGATGATCGGCCGGTGCGGATTCGTAAGGATGGTCCCAGTTTAAGGAGAAGTGTTCCACGGAAAGTTCTCCGAATCCGATGGCGCCCCGGGAGAGGATGTTGAGGGCCATTTTCTCGAACTTCCTCTTCGTATCGGCGCCAATTGTTCTTCGAGTTTTGTTTTCGTGGATCATCACGTTCAGGGTCCCGCCGCCCCCCAGACAGGCAAACCGGTTCGGGTATCTCTTGACCACCGGGATCAGGTCAGATACATCGAATGATCCCGGCTGATCAGGAACCCGGGGCGGAGGCATGATGACCATTTTCAGGATTCCGAGTTGGTCCATCTTTTTCAAGGCGACGCGGGCTGCGGTAAGGTAGTCCTTCCCGGGACGGTTAAAGCCGACAAGATGATTGTGAGCGTCAATAAAGGAAGGCCCGCCTGTCTGGGCATCCTGGTTCGCCGTTTGGGTGAACCGGCCTTGACCTGGAGGGGTACCGTCGCTGCGGCATCCCATCAGAGACATAAGAAGGACCAGGGCTATCACCCATCCGATTCGTCTCGCCTTCATGGCCGAATCCTCCATTTCGAAAAATGGGGGTCATTGAAAACATGTGTTTCAAAGACCTCAAACCACGAACAAAGACCCCTGCCAAATGTTTTAATCGGAAACCCGGCAACATACCTTGAATTACCTGTCATAACCGTAATACACAGAGAATTTAAATGGCATTTTATGCCGACATACGCTATTTTTACATGGGATATTCCTCATCTTCCAGGTTTGTTTTTCCCGGGGAGAGAGGACATGCCACTACCCGGAGCGGCTTGTCTCCATATAATGTGGTTCGGGGGATGCTGCGAAACCCGCCGTGGGCAAGGTGTGGTCGGCTTTATCCGGGGAATGGAGGTGATATTCAAGCATGAAAAGGGTATGCGCCTGGTGCCGGAAAAAGATGAAAGGGAAAGAGCCGGAGTCAGTGGATACCGATATGCCCGTTACCCACGGTATCTGTCCTGATTGCTTAAGGGAAATGTTGTCTCATGAGGCGGTGACGTTACGGGAATACCTTGACCGGTTTCCAGGCCCAGTGTTTTTGGTGGACGCCGAAGGCAGGATTGTCACTGCGAACAAGGAGGGCCTGAAGGTTCTTAATAAAAGAGCGGAAGATATAGAGGGGAAGCTCGGGGGTGATGCTTTTGAATGCAAATATGCCCCAACCTGTCGGGTGGGTGCGGCAATACCATTCATTGCAAGACATGCACTATCCGAATAACCGTTACCGATACTTTGGAAACCGGCCAAAGCCATACGAAAATTCCCGCCTATCCGGATCTCCATCACATGAGCGGAGAAAACAGAATACGGTTCCTCATTTCAACCGAGAAGGTGGGAAAGGCCGTTTTGCTCAGGATAGATGAAATCTCCATGGAAAAACGAGAGTTGCGGGATGCATGCCATGATCTCGTTTTTTAATAGGTGAATGCCTTGGGGCCCATCGCCGGATGAAAGGAGTGGAGGATGGAAAAGGAGAAAGAGGAAAGGTCGGGTACCATCAACCTTGTCGTAAACGGAACCTCCTACCGACTGGAAATCGGGGACCGGAAATACCAGGTAGCTCCTTCCCACACCCTGGCTGAAACCCTCAGGGAGACCCTCGGCCTTACGGGCACCAAGGTGGGTTGTGACCAGGGGGGCTGCGGTTCCTGCACGGTTCTCATGGACGGAGAACCCGTACTCTCCTGCATGATGCTTACCGTGGAATGCGACGGCAAGCGCATCACGACGATCGAGGGCCTCGAGGACCGGCGTACGGGCGAGCTGGACCCGCTCCAACAGGCCTTCATCGATCATACAGCATTTCAGTGCGGATTCTGCACTCCGGGGATCATCATGGCCTCGAAGTCATTGCTGGAAAAGAACCCTTCTCCCCGGGTGGAGGAGATCAAGGAGGCCCTTTCGGGGCACTACTGCAGGTGTATCAGTCACTACCACGTGGTAGAGGCGGTGGTGGAGGCCTCCAGGAAGGGGAGGGACTAGGCGTGTCCGAGAAGAAATACCGGTTCATAGGGAAATCCATGCCGCGCAAAGACGCCCTTGAGATCGTTACGGGAAGGGCAAAGTACATCGATGACTTGAGAATGCCGGGCATGCTTCACGGGAGGGTGCTCAGAAGCCCTTATCCCCACGCGGAGATCCGCAGGATCGAGACGGCCGAGGCGGAGAAGCTGCCGGGTGTCGAGGCGGTTTTGACCCACGAGAACGCGCCCGACTGGAAAGCGGGAATGCCGCGCCACATGCCTGTTCTCGATCGCAAGGTGCGATTCGTCGGAGACGCGGTAGCCTTAGTGGCCGCGGAGACCGGGGAGATCGCAAGGGAGGCCCTGGACTTGATCCGGGTGGAATACGCCTCGCTCGATCCGGTTTATGATGTGGAGGAGGCCGTCGGGGAGGAGGCACCGCTCGTCCATGAGGATTTTCCCCGAAATCTGGTCCCGCCCTTTCATGCATTTGGACCGAAGACCATCAGGGAAGTTGTGGCAGGGGATGTGGAAAAGGGATTCAAGGAGGCCGATTTCGTCGTCCAGGGGACGTATCGATATGAAAGTATACCCAATCCCTTGCCTATCGAACCGCCCGGCGTAATTGCCGAATGGGAGGACGATGATCGGCTCGTGGTCTGGTCGGGAACCCAGAGCGCCTCCTGGCACCGCTTTATCATGCAGTCCAAGATGGGTTTTCCCGACATACGCGCCATCAATACCCAGTGCGGAGGGAGTTTCGGTTCAAAGAATTACGCTCCGCTCCCTCTATTTTACGCGGCCGCCCTTGCCAAGGTTACGGGGCGGCCGGTAAAGGTGTGTTACGACAAGGAAGAACATTTCGGCGCCTTCGTCCTGAGGCTGGGATCCAGGTTCCGCGGAAAGATCGGGATCAAGAGAGACGGGACGGTAACGGCCGTATCGGGGGAATGGTTCGTGGATACCGGAGCGTTTTCTGACATGGCCCAGGCGCAGGTAGCGGTGGGTTGCGGCGAGGCTCAACTGATGCTTAAGTGCCGAAATTGGGACCTGAAGACCAAGCTGGTCTGCACCAATCGAAGCGCCTCCGGGGTCGTCCGCGGATTCGGGGGCCAGGAGTTGGAATCCGCACTATATCCGCTCCTTTTAGAAGCCATGGAGAAGGCCGCCATCGATCCGGTCGAATTTTTCAAGAAGAACTTCGTGAAACCGGGCGAGGGATACGTCTGGCGGGAAGGCAATTACTGGATCTGCCGGGGAAAGGACTATTCTGAGGCCCTGGAGAAGGGTGCCGTGGCCTTTGGATGGCGGGAAAAGTGGAAGGGATGGCTTCAGCCGACCGAAGTGCGGGGGCCCCTGCGTAAGGGCGTGGGTGTGGGGGTCCATGGAAATGCCGACGTGGGGGAAGACGAGTCCGAGGCCTACGTGAGGCTGAACCCGGATGCCACGGCTACCATCCACGTAAACATTTCGGAATCGGGAATGGGCCAGAGAAGTAGTCTTTGCAAGATGGCCGCCGAGGTGCTTCAGCTTCCCCTTGAGAAGGTCTCCATCACCCCCGCCGATACCCTGGTCAATCCCTTCGATTTCGGGCTGGTGGGCTCGCGGGGGACCTATGCCGTGGGGTCTGCGGTGATCCAGGCCGCGGAGGAGGCGAGACGGAAACTGCTTGAACTGGCCGCTTCCCGGCTGGGGACGGCCCCTGAGGACCTGGACACCAAGGACGGCAGGATCTACCCCCTGGGGAGACCGAAGGAAGGTATCTCCTGGAGCAGGGCCATGGGCCTCATGCAGACATGCGTGGGCTTCGGGCGATTCGAACCTGACTATTCCGTCCCCAATTTCCTGGCCCTGTTCGTGGAAGTGGAAGTAGACACCGAAACCGGAAAGGTGAACCTCCGGCGGGTCCTCGGGGCAACGGATGTGGGGCAGATCATCGATCCCCGCTCTCTGGAGGGACAACTATACGGGTCCCTGGGCTCAGCGGGAATCGACACGGCCCTGTTCGAGGAATCGATCCTCGACAGGCGGAACGGCCGCATCCTGAACATCAACATGATGGATTACAAGTGGCGCACCTTTCTCGAATTGCCGGAATTCCGGAACGTGATCCTGGAGACTCCTTTCCCGACACACCGGTTCAAGGCCGTCGGGGTCGGAGAGATAGCCACGTCCCCGGGACCCGGGGCCGTTCTCATGGCCCTTTCCAACGCCTTGGGTGTGAGGGTCACGGAGTACCCCATGACGCCCGACAGGATCCTTGAGGCCCTGGAAAAGAAAGGGGGGAGGTAAACCGGAATGAGACCCTTCAAGCATTACAATGCCCGATCCGTGGAAGAGGCACTCTCCCTGTTGAAGCGCTATGAAGGAAGAGCCTGTCTGATAGCCGGAGGAACGGACCTTCTCGGGGTCCTCAAGGGCGAAATCCTGCCGGATTACCCCAAGGCCCTTGTCAACATCAAGACCATTCTCGGCCTGAACGAGATGGGGGAGGACGAGGAGGGATTGAAACTGGGCGCCCTAGTGAGGCTGGTGGAGATTGCCCGTTCCCCCATGATTAAGGGGCGATATGGAGCGCTGGTGAAGTCGGCCGAGTCCGTCGCAACACCCGAAATCCGCAATATGGGGACCGTGGGGGGAAATCTGTGCCAGGACAATCGCTGCTGGTACTACAGGTATCCCCACCATATGGGCGGGCGGATTCTTTGCTACCGGAAGGGAGAGGGACCATGTCACGCGATCAAGGGAGACAACCGCTACCACGCTGTCATCGGAGGCAAGGGGTGCTTCGCCGTCTGCCCCTCGGACATGGCCGTGGCACTGGCAGCCCTGGACGGAAGGGTCAGGATTGCGCAACCCGATGGCGGAAAGAAGGACCTTTCGATCCTGGAGTTCTACACGGCACGGGGGCACGTGCTGAGGTCGGATGAGATTCTGACAGAGATCCGGGTGCCCCGGCCACCGGACAACGCCCGGCAGACATTCCTCAAGTTCCGTTTGCGGGAATCCGTGGACTTCGCCGTAGCCAGCGTGGCATCCCTCATCTCGGTTGAGGATGGGGTCTGCAAGGATGCGAGAATCGTCCTCGGCGCGGTGGCCCCGACACCTTACAGGGCGATGGCCGCTGAAGCCGTGCTCAAAGGGAGACACTTAGAGCAGAGGGTGGCTGAAGAGGCAGCCGAAGCGGCCCTTTCCGATGCCAAGCCCCTCGCGAAAAACGCTTACAAGGTTGAGGTAACCAAAACACTGGTGAAAAGGGCTATCCTCTCATCCTGAACCTACCGAAACGGCAGCCTTTTTCACCTCACCCGGTTGAAGGGGGACGAGATGGAAAAGGAATTGAAACTGCTCGAGGGATTCACTCCTTACAGGAAAGAAGATGCTGAGCGGTATGACCGGCTCAGGTGGTGGTCGGGGTTGACCTTCGGGGATATCCTGGACAGGGCCGCGGCGGTCTATCCCGACAAGGAGGCCTTCGTGGACGGGGAGACGCGTCTCACTTACGCCCGGGCAAAGGATGCCGCCGACAGGCTCGCGGTCAGCCTGATGGACCTGGGTATCGAGCCGCTGGATCGGGTACTCGTCCAACTTCCCAACTGGAACGAGTTTGTTTACACCTATTTCGCACTTCAAAAGATCGGCGCCATCACTGTCCTCCTGATCGACCGTTATCGGCAGTACGAGGTCCATCACCTCCTCCGTTTGACGGACGCCGTTGCCTGGATTCTGCCCGAGAGATATCGCAAGACCGACTACCTCCCCGTGATCCGGGACGTCCTGAGAGAGAATCCCCGGGTCAAACAGGTCATCCTCGCACGAGGGGGGTTCCACGAGGCATACTTGAATCTGGAGGAACTGATTGAGAATGCCGAGCTGTCGCCCCAAAACAAGGTGAGGTTGGAGGCGAGACGGCCCGACCCAAGGCAGGTGGCCCACATGGGACCCACGGGAGGGACAACGGGCCGTCCCAAGATCGTCCCCCGCACCCACAACGACCTGATCTGTGGATCCGAGTACGCTGCCAGGGCGTGGGAGATGAACGTCCACGATACTTGCCTGCTTGCCGGCCCTATCGGCCATGACTTGACTTTTTCCAAAGGGCTTCTGGCCAGCATATTGACTTACGGGAAGACCGTCTTCCTGGATTCCACCGATCCTGAGGATATTTGCCGGACGATCGAGAAGGAGAGGGTGACCGCGGTGGTATGGGTGCCCACTCTGGCCAGGAGGCTGGTGGATTTCGAGGACTTGAAAAAATACGATCTCGGGTCCCTGCAGAAGATGCATTGCGGGGGCGGGGCCAGCCACCCCGACCTGATCACGGCGGTCAGGGAAAGGCTCAAGTGCGAGTACTTCAACGCATACGGAGCCACAGAGGGACAGAGCACCATGACGCGACCCGGCGATGATCTCGATACCCGGTTCAAGACCGTGGGAAGGCCCACATGCCCTTACGATACTTACAAGGTCGTGGATCCCAATGGAAAAGAACAGCCCCCCAACACCCCCGGAGAACTGCTGGTCAAGGGCCCCGGGGTGTTCACGGGTTATTTCCGGAACCCGGAGGAGAATGAGAAGGCGATCGACAAGGACGGTTTTTTCAAGACGGGGGACGTGGCCAAGATCGATGAGCGGGGATACATTACGCTTACGGGCAGGATCAAGGAGATGATCAACCGGGGAGGAGAGAGTATAAGTGCCGTGGAGATCGAAAAACTGATCAGCGGGCACCCCGGTGTGGCCCTGTGCGCCGTCGTTCCCATGCCCGACCCCGAGATGCACGAGAAGGTCTGCGCCTATGTCCAGCCCGAGGCGGGGGCCGATCTGAGTTTCGAAGGGATCATCTCCTTCCTGAAGGGGAAGAAGGTCTCTGTGCTTCATCTTCCTGAAAGAATCGAGTTTGTCGATTCCATGCCCTTCACCAAGGCGGAAAAGATCGACAAGAGGGCACTGAGGGCGGATATCGAGAAGAAGCTGGAAGCGGCCCGCCGGCGCTCGCCCCGGGGGGGTGCAGAGGTGGGGCGCAAGTGAGAACACCCGGGCCCGGGGTCAGGAATGGGGTCGTCCGGTCCCGCGATCGGTACCTTTTCTCCCGGCCGCACCGCCCAGGAGCAAGGGAGCCAGCAGGAAGATCGAGGTGAGGAAACAGAGGCCGATCCCTAGAACAGCCAGATATCCCATGCTCCTCAGGCCGGGGTAGTGGGACAGGGAGATGGAACCGAAACCCACCAGGGTCGTAAGGGAGGTGAGGAGCACGGCGCGGCCGGTGACGGCGAAGGCCCCGGGCAATTCCCCGGCAGGGTGCTGGAGGTAGGTGTTGGTGAGATGGACTCCGTCGTCGATTCCGATCCCCACCAGCATGGGGAGGACGATCAGGTTGAAGAAGTTGAAGTCCATCCCCAGCAGGGCCATGAGGCCGGTCAGGAGCAGGAGACCCGTCCCGAGGGGCAGGACCGAGAGAAAGACCCATTGCGGTCGGCGGTAGTAGAGGAGCAGAACGATCAGGATGACCCCTCCAGCCAGCCAAAGGGATGATTCCAGGTTCTTGAGGATCAGGACCTTAAGATCGCTGGCGAGGATGGCGGCTCCTGTGAAATGGTAACGGCCCTCGGGAATTCCGGCCTCCTTCAAACGGTTCCTCACCAGGATTTCGAAATCCCTCGTATCGGAGCGGGACCATAGGTCCTTCAAGGGCATGAGATAGGTGACGGTCTTGAAGGCGTTGTCCTTCTTGATCAGGAAGGGCCTCAGGAGGTCCCGGAGTCCGGTCTTATCAAGAGATGAGGGAAGCAGGATCTCCCTGGAGGAGAAGGCCTTCTCCATACGGTCCAGGTAGACATCGTAGGCGGGCATCCACCTGAACCCGGATTCCTTGAGTGCCGATCGAAAATCCGAGCGGATCCGTTTCATGTCGAAGAGGTCCGGGTGGGCGTGGAGGTATTCCAGGATCCGTCTTTGCCGATCCGGGGGAGGGAACCATCGGCAGAGGCTCCTGACCCCTCCGATCTTTCCGGATTCCCGGAGCTTTTTCATGGCCCGGTACAGGGCCGAGGTGGTTTCCAGGACCTCGGCTTCCGAAGGCCCCTCGGTGACCAGGAGCACTTCCGCCGCGGACCCCCCCAGCCACTCCGTGATGTGCTCCTGGAGCTTGAAGAGGCCCTGATCCGGCGGGCGGAAGTTTCGGAGGTTGTCGTCGAAACGGACACGGGTCCCTGGAATGGCCAGGAGACAGGCCGCAAGGAGGACCGTGGCGATTACACTCTTCCTGTGCCTCTTCATGAAGAAAAACAATGGGTCGAGCCCGAAATCCCTGACCTGCTCGGGCAGGTGACCTCGCCCCTTGCGGGAGAAGGCCACAAGGAGGGCGGGCAGCACGAAGAGCATCGCGAGCAGGCAGAAGAGAATCCCCGTCCCGGTCAAGGTCCCCAATTGCCGAAATCCCCCGAAATCCGAAATGCCGATGGAGAAGAAGGCGGCGGACGTGGTCAATCCCCCCATCAGGATCCCCTTGCCACTCTCCTGGAAGGTCCTTTTGAGTCGTTCCTCCACTCCGGCGGAATCATCCGACGCCCCGCAAAAACGGTTCAGGATATGAATGGCGAAGTCCACCCCGAGGCCCACCAGAACGCAGGAGAAAACGCCGCTCAGGATATTGATGGAATGGAAGGCGAAGCCGGCGAATCCCAGGGTCCACAGCAGGCTTAGGGCCAGGGGGAGGCCCATGTACCATAGCGACCAGAGACTCCTGAAGGCCAGGGCGAACAGGACCATGATTCCCAGTAGAGAGGTTAGGAGGGTGTTCCGGATGTCCCTTTTGGTGGCGGCCTCGTCCCTTAGGGCGATGGGGTAACCCCCGGCGTAAGTCACCAGGGGAGAAGGGATTCCAAGGTCCCTGCCCTCCTTCTCAAACCGGTTCCGGACCCTTTGTTCGGCCTGCCGGATCTCGGTCATCAGGCGCCGGCTGTAGTCCACGTCCTGGGGTGGACCGGTCGGTTCCAGGAAGAGGAAGTAGATTCTTCCATCCCTGGTTCTGAAATACCCCCCGGGGGAAACAAAACCCTGCCCGGGCAAGGTGAGCGGGCCGTCGCCCTTCCAGAAATCCCGGAGACCCAAGGGGTCATGCAGGATCAGCTCTTTGCCCGCGAATCCGATGGGAGAGGCAAGAAGGGCGCGGTTTTTTTGTGTCTGCTCCCGGATCCCCTCACTTGAAAGTCTCCTGGTAAGGCGGGGGAGGTCCCCCGGCCGGAGAAAGACAGGGAAGTGTTCCATGAGGCGGGAGAGCAAGGACGAGAGCTTCTTTTGGTCTGCCTTGTACCGGACCGCCCGCACCTGGGGAAGGGACAGGTATTCACCGGCCAGCATGTCCACGAAGTTCCGTATTTTTTCTGGATCCGCTCCTGCAGGGATCTCCACAAGGACCACCAGGAGGGACTGAACCCCGATCTCCTCTGTGACTTCGAGAAAGGACCGCGTGCCTGGATGATTCGATGGAAGGAGCGAAAAGAGATCGGTATTGAGCTTGAGCCGGGCAAGACCGAAGATCGCACCGAGGCTCAAGGCCAGGGCGAGGACCAGAACGGCCCTGTAATGACGGAACAGGATCCGGTGAAAAGGGTACATGTCTTGAACCCTGGAGGGTTTGTCAACCCCGGTTGAGCATCTTGTTTGCAAAATACTTCCGCCACAGGGAGTCGGCTATCTCTGCGTATTGCTCCGCGTAAGCGTCCATGGCCGGGGCCAGGTGCTCGTAGACGATTTCGGCCCCCTCGTGGGTGAAGTAGGCATTGTGCTCGAAGATGGCGTTTCGGCCGATTTCGGGCCTGTCGATGATGGTGCATGGCCGCAGGAGATTGTCGTAAGCAGGAAGGCAGGATCGGATATGCCGGAAAAGCGGGGAGTCGATGGCTTCCTGCAGGGAGCTTGTGCGGATGTTGTGGGTGGCATAATGGCAGAACACACAGGGCTCCACGTCCCCGTTGGCGTTGACGTGAAAATACTTTCTTCCCCCGGCGATGCAGCCCCCCACTACCGGGCCGTCGTTCCAGAAATCCGCCAGGAGAATGGGCTTGGCCGCCCTGAGGGCCGTCAGGCGCTCGAATTGACGGCCCCTTTGTTCCGGCGTGGGCATGAGATCCAGGTTGGGTTCCCGGCCGATGGGGACGTACATGAAATACCAGCCCAGGATGCAGCCCTTCTCGATCATGAAATCTACGAATTCGTCGCTGCTGAGAAGATCCGCATTTTCACGGGTCAGGGTGGCTGAAAAACCGAAAAGGACCCGGGCCTCCCGCAGGAGGTCCATGGCCTTCATGACCCGGGCGAACTGGCCCTTACCGCGCCGCCTGTCTGTCTCCTCCTCGTATCCTTCCACGCTGATGGCAGGGATCACATTTCCCACCTCGGCCAGCCGCCTGCAAGCGGCCTCGTCGATCAGGCTCCCGTTGGTGTACATATGGAAGATCACGTCATTGTGCTTCTCGAAGAGTTCAAAGATCCTCGGATAGAAAAGGGGTTCGCCCCCCGAAACAACGCAGAAATGGATCCCCATCTCCTTGGCCTGGCGGAAGACCCAGTCCACCTCTTCGAAGCGAAGCTCCGCTGACTTCTCATAGGAACCGGCATAGCACCCGTAGCAGTTGAGGTTGCATTTCATGCTGGGACTGATCACGAAAAATCCGGGGGGATAGAAACCGCCGTTGTTTTCCGCGAAGGCCTTCCTGCGGTTGGTGCCCACCAGCAACTGGTTGATGATGAAGGCCCGGATGATGGTCCTGCGGTGATGAGGGTTGGTGCCCCTTAGAATTCGCCGCGTGACCGCCAGGCTGGGGTGGTTCCTGTCGAACAGGTCCCGGATCCACCGGATCTTGGCCACATAGTAATCTTTCCTGACGAGCCTTTCGGCCAGCAGGGCGAGGAGGTGGTAAGCCCACCGGAAGAGTTGGTCGTTCCTGATATGGGCCAGGAGGGCGAAGAGCAGATCCAGGGCGTGAACCAGGATTCTCTGCTTTAAATTAAGAATCATTGGGAGTGTCCTCCTTATAGGGTTCATGCACCTTCGTCGGGATACCCTGTAGCTTGGCTGCAGGGAGGAGTGGCGGGTGCTTCATTCTTTTCGCATCAGAACAGTGCCCACAACTGCTTCATGGTTTCTCCTATTCCGTAAATAAAAATGCAGCCCAAGGCGCTTCCCAGGACCAGGAGAGGATAACTGGCCGTTTTGGGTAGTTTAAGGAGATGGGATAGGAGCACTCCGCTCCACATGCCGCATCCCTTCAAGGGAGTCATGGTTACGGCAACCACCCCCGGCATTCCCAGGAGGCGCATCCACCCGAAGATCTTGGAATCCAGAAGTTTCTGTTCTTTCTTCTCCGCCCTCCCCTTGAGTCTCTTGAAAAGTGCACTGTCCGAAACCGCTCCGTAGAGATGGTATAGGAACGGGACCTGGATGGTGTCGAGCAGCACGACCACCGGGAGGAGAAAGGAGATCCGGTATCCGAGAAACTGGGCGCTCAGGACGGCGGCGGGCCTTCCCCCCAGGATATAGAGGGGTATGAAGTAGATCACGAAGTGATCCGACAGGTTCTGCTTCAGGTAAGTGAGGGTGTCGAGCATGGTGATATCGATGGGTTGTCCGGGCCCAGTTTTTTTGAGACGAGACTTTATCCGAGTCGGGGCTTCATTTCAAGGCCTTCCAGGTATCCCTCGACCGAGGTGAAGGAAAAGTCCTCAAGAAGGCGGCGCATCCTTTCCGGCGTGCTTTTCACCCGGGCATTCAACACAAAGCGTCTTGAGAGGGGGAGGGGGATCCTCGGCGGACGGGGATCGAACTCACGAGGATGCAGGAAGATCACCGCCGGATAGCCGCGCCGGTTCAACCCGCGGATCGCGGCCCGGATGAGGGAATACGGAAAGACCCGTAACCCCCATCCCCCGCCGATGGGGAGGTTGAGAAATGGGGTTTCCCGGACTAGGGGGGGAAACTCCCACAGAGCTCCCACCCGGGTCATCCGCCGATGGGGTGAAGTGGGGTAGCTTGGATTCCCGATGACAGGCAGTGGAGCCATGCTGGAATCGTACCGGATCCCTTCGCCGGCAAGGATCTCCAGGGCCCAGAGGGAATCATCCCTGATGGACCACTCCGGGGCCCGGAATCCCTCTGCGGGGGAACCGGTGATCTCCGAGAGGACCTCAAGCGCTCTCACCAGGTCTTCCCTGAATTGATCCGGGCTCTGGGTGTAGACCCGGCGGTGGTGGAACCCGTGGGTGGCGATCTCGTGTCCCCTAGCCTTGATCTCGCGGATGAGGTCGGGCTCTCTTTCGGCCACGTATCCCAGGACGAAGAAGGTGGCCCTTGCCCGGAACTCGTGAAGGAGATCCAGGATCTTCCGGGTGTTCGGGAGAACCCTGGCCTCCAGCCGGTTCCAGGCGCTCTCGGGGAGCTGGTTTTCGATGCCGCAGATGTGAAACCAGTCTTCCACGTCGATGGTCAGGATATTTGGTATGCTCATATTCTTCTCTGTCTCAATCGGGCCTTCATGTCCCTGTCGTAGAGAAAAGTGAGGGGAGTCAGGAGTCGTCCCAGGGTCGGGAGGGGATCCTTCAGGGACAGGATGTCATAGGAAGTTTTTCGGTCGAAAAAACGAAAGAAGGAGGGATTCAATTTCATGCGCCGGGGATTGTGAAGAAAGTGAAGGATGTCACCGGGGAGGAGCCACCGGCACCGCACCCCGACCTTGTATCGATCCACGGGCGGAAAGTTCTCTCCCAGGGACATGCGGTAAAGAAGGTAGGGGAAATTGACGCCCGATGCGATAGCAAGGGCCAGGGAGCCCCAGAACCTCGGGTTGATTTCCATGAGCTTGCATATCCCGTCCCGTGGATCCAGTTTGAATTCCACCATGGCCACGCCGGTCCATTCAAGGGCCTCAAGCAGGGTTCGGGCCATTTCAAGAAGATCGTCCCTCCTGACACTTTCCCTGAGGGTGCTGGCGCCCCCCGAAACGGGGTACTCCCTCAGCCTCTTGTGGACGAAGGAGGCCCTGACCCGGTGGTTCTCGTCCATCAGGATACTGGCCCCGAAACCCGCTCCTTCCCTCGGTATGTATTCCTGGATCAAGGGAAAAGGAAAGATCCTATGGATCGCCCGGTACTGCCCGGCCAGGGCCTCCGGGCCGTGCACGTAAGAGACCCCGAGGGCCCCTGAGGAGATCCTGGGCTTGATGACCAGAGGGTAGGGAAGTTTTCGGGCGACTCTCTCGACCTCTGCAGGGTCCCTGAACCGCCAGGTCTTTGGCGAGGGAATTCCAAGCCGACCGGCCAATCTAAGGACCGATCCCTTGTCCCGGGCGGCGGCAAGCTTCTCAGGGGGGACGATGGGGAGGTAGGTCCATTGAGAGAAATCCTTGAGGTGCCGGGAAACGAGTTCGAGAGTGGCATCCTCCATGGGCAGCAGCAATCGATAGCGGTTCCGGGAGAACAGGCTGAGCAGTCGATCCACGAACCCCTCAGGGTCCAGGAGAGGAGAGGGGTACCGGACCCTGCGGCAACAGTACCGTGAAAAGGCAGCCGTGGCCAACCACGTGGTCTCACCCACCGTGACCCCCACCCCCTTCTTTCCGAGGGCACGGACAGCGGCCAGGGTTTTTCTCCAGTGACCATCCGTGATGAAAACTTCGCCTTGTCTTTGCTCCATCATGTCCGCCGGGGGACTCTTCGTCCCTTCAAATGCTTTGTCACGACCCGGAAAAAATGCTATAGAATGCCCCTGAAATTGGCAACCGATTATTCCTGTCTTGGGGATTTAGTTAGTGTCCATCCATGAATGAGAAAATTTGGGCAAGGTCAAGGAAGGCGAAAATTTTAACCGCCCCGCTTGGGACGACAAGCGGGACAAGCATCCATACATTGAAGTATTTCAAGGATTAAAATTTGAGCCTGACGCAGAGATTGCGGAAATTAGCCATTTATGGATGGGCACTAGTCAAGGACGAATTCTCCGGGGAACCCCCGGGGTGAAGGAGAGGTTGGGACCTGGGCGGCGGAGCATTCAAGGACAAGATTATCATCGTAACGGGCGGAACCCGCGGCATCGGGAAGGCCATTGCTCTGGCTTTCGCCGGTGAGGGTGCCCGGGTGTGCGTGAACTATTTTTCCGACAAGGACAGTGCGGGCCACATGGAAAGGGCGTTGTCCGAGAAGGGCAACCCATGGATGGTCCTGCAGGCGGACGTCTCTTCCCGGATCGAGGTGGAGGAGATGGTCCGCCAGGTCCTGACCCGCTGGGGACACGTGGACGTTCTGGTAAACAATGCGGGCATTATTCGGGACAAGATGCTTCTTTTTCTCAAGGAGGAGGACTGGGACCACGTCATCGACACGAACTTGAAGGGCACTTACCTGGTTTCCAGGGCCGTGCTCAGGAGCATGGTGGCCCGCCGCTTCGGGCGGATCATCAACATCACCTCCCCAAGCGCCTTAACGGGACGGGCGGGACAGACCAATTACTCGGCCTCCAAAGGGGGAATCATTTCCTTCACCAAGTCCCTGGCAAGGGAGGTGGCCAGGCTGGGTATAACGGTCAATGCCGTGTGTCCGGGGCTGATATCCCGCTCCATGACGGACAGGCTGGACGCGAAGACCCGGGAAGAGTTCCTGGAAATCATCCCCATGGGGCGATTCGGGGACCCGTGGGAGGTGGCAAGCGCAGCCCTCTATCTGGCCTCGGAACGGGCGGGGTATGTCACCGGGCAGGTCCTGAGCGTGGATGGAGGCCTGACCTAGCCTCCCCACCTTCCGGGGCAGGCTATTGAAAAACTACTGCGCTTGCTGATGCTCGGGTTAAAATGAGGCTCAAAATGCTCATTTACTAAATGTGAATTCCGCTTTTTCGCTTACGTTTGCCTTGCCTCAGCAGCGCTCGCTACTGTTTCAACAGCCTGTTAGAAAAAGGGTGAAAATGACGGAGAGAACTGCTTTGGAAGATCTCATTCGCGACGAGAAGTCACTGGTTGAATACCTTAAGAAATGGATCATTGAAACCCTCAAACTGGAGGACGTGAAGGCCGATCAGATCGACGCCGGTGCGCCCCTTTTCCGCGAGGGACTGGGCCTTGATTCCATCGACGCCCTGGAGCTCGTTGTGGCCCTTGAAAGGGAATTCAAGGTCGTCATCGAGGACGAGGACGTGGGCAAGAAGGCCTTTGCTTCCATCGACGCCCTGGCGGCCTTCATCCGCGAAGAACGCGGACTTGGAGCCTGATCCATGAGGTGGATGGAAACGGAGGAAACGGTCCGTTTCAACGAGGTGGATGAATGGGGAATGGCCTGGTATGGTCATTATCTGGCCTGGTTTGAGGTCGGACGAATGTTTTTGCTGAGACGGTTCGACCTGCTTCCCCGACAAATGGTGGAGCTTGGGTATATCGCCCCCGTCGTTCGCCTGGAATGCCATTACAAGCACCCTGCCGCCTCCGGGGATCGGATCATCATTCGCACCACCGTGGAAAGACCCGAGATCGCTGCCTTGAACTTTCGCTTCCAGGTTCTTCGCAAGAAGGACAGGAGACTCCTGGCCCGAGGGGCCACGACCCAGGTACTCCTGACCACCGAGAGGAAGATGATCTACTGGTTGAGGGGCGAATTAAAAGAACGGGTCCTCCGGATGGTGGATTTCTGCAACCGGGACCAGGGCGCCGCCCGGTGATTTCCGTCTTTTTTCCATCGTAACCCATGCGAATCTGTGCTGTCATCCCGGCTTACAACAATGAGAAGACTATCTCCAGTGTCGTGGAGGGAACCCGGGCCCATATCCGAAATGTCATCGTAGTGGATGACGGTTCAACGGACGGGACCGGGGAACTCGCCATGAGGGCCGGTGCCCGGGTCATCGCTGTCGGCAGGAACCGGGGAAAGGGACACGCTCTCAAAATTTCCTTCCGCAGGGCCTTGGTCAGGGGATTCGACGGGGTCCTCACCCTGGACGCGGATCTGCAGCACGACCCCGGGGAGATTCCAAAGTTTGTCGAGTACTACTCGGCCCACAGACCGGGGATCGTGGTGGGGGACAGGATGCACGGCCGGGAGCGCATTCCCCGGGGACGGTACGTCCCCAACCGGGTGGGGACCTATGCCTTCTCCTGGCTCACGGGACAACCCATCCCGGATTCCCAGTGCGGCTTCAGGCTTTACGACCGGCGGGTCCTGGAAGAAGTTCCCATCCTGCACGACGGTTTCGAGGCGGAGACCGACCTGCTCCTCAGGGCCGCAAAACGAGGGTACCATATCGGTTTTGTTCCCATTCGAACGATTTATTTTGAAAAATCCGGGGGCCGCTCCGCCTATCGGCCCGTCAGGGATACGTTTCGGATCAGCATCGTCTTTTTGATGAACCTCTTCTGGAAGGACCGATGAAAGAAAGGATTCCCAGGCGAGTGGTTGTTACGGGGATGGGGGTGGTCTGCTCCATCGGGTGTTCCCTCGCAGCCTTCGAGGAGGGGCTGTTCCGGGGCCGTTGCGGGATCGGACACCTGTCCCTTTTCGACACGCGGGACTATCCCTGCCGGGCGGCCGCCGAGGTAAGGGGGGGAGATTTCGCCCTTCGAATGGGGAGGCGTCTCCCGAAGCGGGTTTCCCGCTGCGATCTCCTGGGGCTGGCCGCCGCCGAGGAGGCCTTCTCGAATTCAGGGCTGGACCTGGCCGCACAGGACCGGGAGCGCATCGGCGTTGTCCTGGGAGGAGGCGCAGGAGGTATGCTTTCCTGGGAAGGGTACCGGCGGGCCCGCTGGGCGGGCCGAAAGGCCATCAGGGCCTCCAGGCTCCTGGCTTCTTCCCCTTGCACCTTGGCGGACCTCCTGGGTTCCCGGTGGGATCTGGGAGGGTTCAGGACCACGATCACCACGGCCTGCTCTTCGAGCGCCACCGCCATCGGTCATGGGTTCGACCTGATCCGGCAAGGGATTCAGGACGTGGTCCTGACAGGGGGAAGCGAATCCCTGTCGGAGCTGACCTTTGCGGGGTTCAATGCATTGAGGCTCATGGATCCGCTACATTGCAGACCCTTTGACCGGAACCGGCAAGGTCTCTCACTAGGGGAGGGGGCGGCGATTCTCGTCCTGGAGGAGCGGGAGCAGGCGCTTTCCAGGGGGGCGAGGATTTACGGTGAGGTCCTGGGATATGCTATTAACTCGGATGCCTATCACATGACCTCACCAGATCCCGGGGCACGGGGAATGCGTCGAGTCATGGAGGCTGCCCTTGCCACGGCCGGGCTCCTACCGGACCAGGTGGACTACATCAACGCCCACGGAACCGGCACCAAGATTAACGACGCGGCCGAGACCCGGGCAGTCAAGGCCGTTTTCGGCGTGAAGAGGCGACAATCTCCCGCCGTCAGCTCCACCAAGTCCATGGTGGGACATTGCCTCGGGGCGGCGGGGGCCCTGGAGGCGGCAGCGACCCTTCTTGCCCTTTACAGGCAGCTCCTGCCGCCGACCGTACACCTCGAGTCACCGGACGAGGAGTGTGACCTGGACCATGTCCCCAACCAGGCGAGACCGACGGATGTCCGTTTCGCCCTGAGCAACTCCTTCGCCTTCGGGGGGAACAATACCTGCCTGGTTTTCGGCAGGGAAGGGGCCGGGGCCCCGAGTCATCTAAGGGAGCGCAACGTTGTGCGGTAAAATGAGTGAAATCGTCATTACAGGTATAGGGGTGATCAGTTCCCTGGGCGTGGGGCGGGAGGCCTTCTGGAGCGGATGCCGGGAAGCCCGATCGGGGATCAAGAGGGTATCGATCCCGGAGGCGGATTCCATGGGATGCAATGTCGCTGGCTGGATCGACGATTTCGATCCGCGGCGCTTCCTGTCCCCGAGGGTCTATCGCCGAATGAGCCGGGTCTCCCGGATGGCGGTGGCCGCCAGTTGCGAGGCCCTGGAGGACAGCGGGGTACCCCTGGATTCAGGCAGGGACCGCATAGCGGTGATCCTGGGAACGGCTTACGGGAGCAGTTCCCACGTAGAGGATTTTTATATGAGTCTCCTCGAGGGAGGTCCCCGCGGGGCACAGCCCTTTTTATTCCCAGAGACCGTTCCGAATGCCCCGGCGAGCCACGTAGCCATCGTCAACGGGATCACGGGACCCAACACCACCTTTTCCCAGAACGAGATCTCCGCCGAATGCGCCATTCTTTTTGGGGCGGATCTGCTGCGCCATCACCGGGCGGATGTGGTCCTTGCGGGAGGTGCGGAAGAACTCTCAGAAATGCTGTTTTTCTGCTATCAAGCCGTGGGCGCCTTGTGGAAGTTCAAGACGGAAAAGGAGGGCCCAGTGCCTTTTGAGCCCGGAGGAGGCATTGTCCTGGGGGAGGGGGCGGCAGTCCTGGTGATGGAGCGGGGAGAAGATGCCCTGGCCCGCGGCGCCAGGATTTACGGCCGCCTCCGTTCCTGCGTGATCCGGGGAGGTGAGGCGGACCTCGGGCACTATGAAACGAAAGGAACCCGGATGGCAAGGGCCATGGAAGAGGCGCTGGATGCAGCCGCCATGGGGACGGGAGATATCGACCGGATCCATGTCTCGGCCAATGGTACGGGGGAACTCGACCGGATGGAGCATGACCGGATCAAAGAAATGTTTGATAGAGGCGGGGAAGACTTGGAAGTCACGCCCCTGAAGTATCTCCTGGGAGATTTCGGCGCTGCAGGGGCCCTCCGTGCGGCCGCTGCGCTCTTGAGCCTGTATCACCGTCAGCCTCTACCCACGGTTCGGATCGGCACTCTCCTGGGCGACCCTCACGTTCCGGTATGGACGTTTCACCCGCCCGGCAGGTCCACGGGAATCCTCATGACCACTTCCACCTTCGGGGGTGGCTCCGCAACCCTGGTTTTCACCGAGGCCTCGGGTGCAGGCAGCCCATGAAGGTCCTCCTCATCTCCCCGAACATCGAATCCCTCCCGGACCCGGTCTTCCCCATCGGCGTGGCTTGCATCGCCGGGGCCTTGAAGGAGCGGGGAATCACCTTCAGAATCCTGGACCTTTGTTTTGTTCAAGATTTCGAGAAGGCCCTCGAGGATGAGTTGACATCCTACCCGCCTGATCTCATCGGCCTGTCCATCAGGAATCTGGACAACGTCAGTTGGCCCCACTACGTCTCCTACGTGCCTTTTTACCGCCGGGTGGTCGAGAGTGTGAGGCGTTATACCCGTGCACCGATATTCCTCGGAGGTAGCGGCTTTTCCCTGATGCCTGGGAAAGTGCTCGAGGTCCTCGGAGCGGATGGAGGCATCATCGGCGAGGGCGAGCGGGCCTTCACCCGGTTGGTTCAAGGCATTCAGGAGGCAGGGAAATGGCCCCTTGAGCCTGAAAAGAGAATCCTGTCTCCTGGCCCGATCCAAGACCTCGACGCCCTTCCCCTGCCCGACCGCTCCGGGTTCGACAATGAAGCCTACCTCATGAAGGGAGGCATGGGGAATATTCAGACGAAGAGGGGGTGTCCCTTCCGCTGCATCTACTGCACCTACCCCCTGATCGAGGGGACCCGTATGAGGTTGCGCAGCCCTTCACGGGTTTGCGACGAGATAGCCGATCTCCTGGATCAAGGAATCGACAATCTCTTTGTGGTGGACAGTGCCTTCAACTATCCTCCGGAACACGCCGAGGCCGTCTGCCGGGAAATGGTTCGTCGAAAGTTGCCGGTTCGGTGGAGCTGCTACCTCAATCCGGCCTTTGTCACGCCGCGTCTGATGGAGCTCATGGGGGAGGCGGGTTGCAGCGGGGTGGAATTCGGGACCGACGCAGCCCATCCCGAAATGCTCCGGAACCTGGGAAAGGGGTTCGGGATGGAAGATGTCCGGCGGGCGTCTGAAATCTGCCGACACTCCGGGATGCCTTTTTGCCATTCCCTCTTGCTGGGAGGTCCGGGAGAGAACCTGGATACGGCCCGGCGATCCCTGGAAACCGTAAGGACCATGGAACCTACGGCGGTTATCTGCATGGTGGGTATCCGGGTCTTTCCCGGAACCCGGCTCGCCCGTCTGGGTGAAAGGGAGGGAATTCCGGACCCCGCTTCAGATCTCCTCAATCCGGTATTCTACCTTGCTCCAGGTCTTGAGGAAGAAATCCTCTCCCTGGTGGAGGAGTTTTCCCGGGATAATCCCACCTGGATTTTCCCTGGCCTGAACATCAACATGAACCACGACTTGCAACGGAAATTGCGCCGCTTTGGGCTCAAGGGCCCCCTTTGGGAGTACATGGCAAGGGGGCGGCGGCGCCTTCCCACTGGTTCCCCCCGAAACGAGGGCTGATTCGCACCGGGAACCGGGCGGGAATACAAAGCAATGATTGAAGAAGATTTTTTAAACTCCCTCTATGGCATTTTTTGCCTTTCTTCACGCGTCCCGTCCGGTTGATAAAGATTCGAGACCTTTGAAAAACGCTCCCTTTTGCCCAATCCCGGCGTCAGGCTCAAATTTTAATCCTCGAAATACTTCAATGTATTCCTGTGGTTAAAATTTTCACCTTCCTTGACCTTGAACAAAATTGAACGTTTTTCAAAGGTCTCGATTCGTTGTTTCGTGTGGCCACATTTCTGGAAAAAGACTACATTTTATTATTATAATTTTCTGCTCGGTGCCGAATAGATAAAAAGAAGGAGAAGGCAAATACAGGACTGCCTGATCCTGCTTCCCGGGAATGGTAAAGCGGACACCCGCACTCCAGATGGGAAAGACTGTAAAGTGTTTCTTCCCGTTTGCTAGAAATTTCCTGAGAAGCGGTGATGAGGGAGGAGTATATGGGCCTTTCATGCCAATCACCGATTGCGTCTTCAAACAATGCCTCTCGCAGCCTCTCCTGGCTGGATGCCATACAAAAACCCGAATGGAAAAATGTCACTTTTGACAAGGGGGTAAGTGTCTCCTGGAGTCTCCTGGGCGAGAGAATTCTCTTGGCGCGGACCAAAGGGTACTCGACCCTGGTCCACGTAAGCCATGCCCTTGAAATGATGGAGGAGATTATTACAAGGGAGATACCGGGAGGTCCCTTTGTCTTCATTGAGGATTATTCCGATCTTCAGGGCTCTTCCAACGATTCAAGGCGTTATTACATAGATTTCATGAAAAGACAAAGGCGGCTTGCCGGACTGGTTTTTTTCGGCCTCTCATCTTCCATGAGCATCAGCATCAGGCTTGCACGTAGACTTCATATAGTCCCCTTTGATGTGCTTATCGCCAGAGATTACTCGGATGCTGTCGGCCTTGCCCTGGAAATCCTGCAACGGGCCGGAATCAGAACAGGACTCAGATACGAGGACGGCTGGGAGCTGGAAGTTGAAGGTTTCAGGGCAAGATTTGAGATGCTCGACAAGAACGTCCTGCATGTGGTTGCAAAAGGGTTCATGGGGGATAGGGCGGTGGAGCCTTTTTTCAGGGCATGTGAGAAGGCGGTTGAATCGATAGGATTTTTTGGAAACGAGTATCATCTTGTGATCTGTCTCTCGGAATTCAGCGGGATAAGTTATCACGGTAAAAAGAGGTTCATGCAAGGTCTTCTGAAATACCATGAAAAACATCCATTTGTTGAAAACATTTACTATGGGATGAATAGACGGCTGCGGACGACCATAAACCTTTATAAATCGATTGCCCCTTTCAAGGTAAGGACATGCCAGGACCTGGAAAGAGCTTTGGGCTCCCTAAAAGAAAATAGAGGCAGGACACGGCCTATAGTTCGAAAGGGTGTTGACCGTTGCTTGCAGAGGTACGTGGATGAACTGCTTGCATTCATCGGGAGCATAGATTGGGAGGCGGATGGGATCGAAGATACCGTGTCAATAGACCCTTCTGACCCCTTCAGGCCTGTAGTAGACGCAATTATGCTTGTAAAGACCGACCTGGATTATCTTTTCAAGGAACAAAAGAAGGCAAGGGAAGCCCTGGAGGAAAGCGAAAAGAAATATCGTGATATTTATAACAATATTTCTGATTTTCTCTATTTTCATGATCTGGAAGGAAACTTTACGGACACGAACGATGCATGGAAAAGAGAATACGGATTTTCTGACGAAGACCTGGCGGGATTACACCTCAGGGATATCCTTCCCAAACGGTATCATGCCCGGATCGGGAAGTATCTCGAACGAATAAAGAAGACCGGCAGGGATGAAGGCCTGATGACGGTGGTAAGCAAGGATGGCCGTGAACATGTAGTTGAGTATAGAAACTCCCTGGTTTACGGTCCGCATGGGCCTATCGGGGTCAGAGGATCAGCCAGGGACATTACAAAACGCATCGAGACGGAGAAGGCCCTCCGGGAAAGCGAGGAGAAATACCGTACCATCCTTCAGAATACACAGGAAGGTTATTATGAAACCGATCTTGCCGGGAACCTGGTCTTTTTCAATAATTCCATGTGTAGGATCCTCGGGTATGAAAGGGATGAATTGCTCAAAATGAATTTTCGGGATTACATGGATGGTGCCAATGCAAAAAAGGTATATCAGGTCTTCAACCAGGTTTTTCGGTCAGGGCAACCGGATAAGGGGTTCGGCTGGGAACTTGTCAGAAAAGATGGAAAGACGGTGTACGTTGAGTCATCCGTCACTCCCATTACGGACAAGAACGGAAAGGTGACGGGATTCAGGGGTGTCCTTCGTGATATCACGGAAAGAAAAAGGGCCGAGGAGGAGATCAAACGATACAGCGAACACCTCGAAGAGATGGTGCAGCAGAGGACCGCTGATCTTCAGGCCTCAGAGGAGAAATACCGAACCATCCTGGCAAGTATTGAGGATGGTTACTATGAGGTCGACCTTGCCGGAAACCTCGTGTTCTGCAATGACGCGCTCTGTAAGATTACGGGATATTCCAGAGATGAGATGATAGGGCTGAACAACCGGGACTATATGGAACCCCGGAACGCCCATAAACTTTACCTGAGTTACCATCAGGTCTATGAAACCGGGGTGCCGGTCCGAAGCGTGGAATGGGAGATGATCTCGAAGGACGGTACAAGAAAACACATGGAAAATTCCATTTCTCTCATCCGTGATGCTGAGGGCAGGCCGATCGGGTTCCGTGGTATTGTGAGGGATGTTACGGAAAGAAAAAGGCTGGAAAATGAGCTTGTAAAGAAGACAGAACTTGCAAATGCGGCAAGCAAGGCGAAAAGTGATTTCTTGGCCAATATGAGCCATGAAATCAGGACACCCCTTAACGGGATACTTGGCATGATTGAATTGCTCAAGGAAACCCGGCTTGAAGATCAGCAGAAGAAGATCGTTGATTCCATCAATTCCGAGGCCAGTTCCCTTTATGGCCTGATAAACAATATCCTGGACTTTTCAAAGATAGAAGCACGAAAACTGGAACTCGAGGAAGTGCTGTTCGATCTCAGCCTGATGATAGATGATATCGCTGCGGTCATGAGCATCAGGGCTTCACAGAAAAACCTCAGTTTTAAGATCACCATGGATCCGGCTATCCCGTCATGGGTGATTGGAGATCCAGGGAGGCTCCGTCAAATCCTTAATAATCTACTCAGCAACGCCCTGAAATTCACCCAAAAGGGTGAAATTGCGCTTAGTGGAGAAGTTGTCGAGGAGTTCGGGAAAAAGGTGAAGGTCCGTTTTTCCGTGAGGGATACCGGCATTGGTATTGCTGAACACAAGCAAAAGATCATTTTTGAGAGTTTCACTCAGGCTGATACGTCTACCACAAGGCGGTTTGGGGGGACCGGACTGGGCATTTCCATTGCAAAGCAGTTAGCCGAATTGATGGGGGGTGAAATAGGGGTTGAAAGCCGGGAGGGCAAGGGCAGCACATTTTGGTTCACTGCGGTTTTTAAAAGAGAAAAAGTCCGACCTGCCCTTTCTTCACAACAGGTGCCAAATCTCAAAAATCTGCGGGTGATGGTGGTGGACCCAAATCAATCCGGGTTGGTCCGGACATCTACGTGCCTTCGTTCTTGGGGCTGCAATCCCCTTGGCGTCTCCAGGGGGGCTGATGCGCTTAGAATGCTTGAGGAGGCAAGAAAAAAGGGAGAGCCTTTTGATCTGATCCTTACTGAGGTCCACATGCCGCAAATGAATGGGTTTGCCCTGGCCGAAGAGATCAGGGCCATGGGTCCGTTCGCCAAAATACCCATCATCGCCTTGACATCTGCAGGGGCTGTCGGGGAAGGAGACAAGTGCAGGGAGATAGGGATCCAGGGCTACCTGACAAGACCCATAAATGATGATGATCTACGCAGGGCCATAGAGCTTGTCCTTGCCTTGCCCATGAAGGGCGGAAAAAAAGGTTACAAGCTGATCACCAGGTATACCGTCTCCGAGATGAAAAAGAGGGCATTCCGAATTCTGCTGGTGGAGGACTATCCCACCAACCAGGAAGTTGCCATGAGACACCTGGAGGCGGCAGGGTACCAGGTGGAACTGGCGGAAAACGGCCGGGAGGCCGTCGAAATGTTTAAAAAGGGTAATTTCGATCTCATCCTTATGGATATTCAGATGCCTGTCATGGACGGCTGGCAGGCAACCGCCGCCATAAGGGAGCATGAAAAAAACAGTGTGAAAAAACCTATGGGCCATGTTCCGATTATCGCCATGACGGCCCATGCCCTTAAGGACGACAGGGACAAATGCCTTGAAGTGGGGATGGATGATTACATTACAAAACCGGTCAGGAGAAAGGAATTGCTGAGTGTTGTAGCCGCATGGCTTAACTCAGGACATAACCCGACAACTTCGGCCATGGGTCCGGACATTATTCGCCCGGAGGCATCCCATGAGGGACTCAGTCCGACGCATAGGCCGAGGTCGACTGAGGCGATGGACTTTCAAAAGGCACTTGCGGAATTTGAAGGAGACCGCGAATTCCTGATGGAGGTGGTGGAGGGTTTTTTACGAAACGCCGATACCCAGATCGAGACTATGCGACGTGCAATCGCCGATGGGGATGCCGAAACGCTCAGGAAAGAGGCCCATGCAATGAAGGGCGGGGCGGCCAACCTGACTGCCGAAAAAGTGGCACGGTATGCGTTGCGCCTCGAAAACTTGGGTAAGTCCGGGAAATTGGAAGAAAGCACTCCTGTGCTGAAAATGCTCTGTGAGGAACTGGATTGCCTTAAAAAATATATTAAGGAGAACATTATTGTTCCATGAAGAGAAACACCGTATCCGTCCTGAGCCCTCGTATGAGAAGTAGTTTGTCTTTAAAAGGGCCGTATGTGATGGCAAAAGAAACAAGGGTTGGGAGAGTGTGTCCCCTCCTGGGCTGGCTGTTGAATGCGATGAACCTTCCCCGGGATTTGAGCTGATACGGGGACATGCCCTGAACCAAAATCCGCGGGAGATGAGATGATGAGGATCCTTGTTGTCGACGATGAGCTTGTCAGCAGGAAAAAGATGCAGAAGATCCTGAGTAATTTCGGTGAATGTAGGTCGGTGCAGAGTGGAAGGCTTGCGATTGAGGAGGTAGAAGAGGCGTGGAGAAGTCACAGGCCGTTCGATCTTATCACCATGGATATCTCGATGCCTGATATGGATGGGATAGAGGCCGTGTATGAGATCAGGGAAAGAGAAAAGGACCTGATAAGACCTAATGGGGTAAGAACGAAGATCATTATGGTGACATCCCACGCTGACAAGGACAACCTGATTACCGCTATCCAGGCCGGGTGTGACGATTATGTGGTGAAACCTTTTGACCGCAAAATACTGGATGCCAAGATAGCGAAGCTCTTTCCCCATTCCATGACGTCCCCGTACATTTCCGCTCCTCGACCTCAACGAAGCAGGGAGGAGATCATCGCGGAGATCAGCGAGGAGTTCAGGCGGGGAGAGATTGATTTGCCATCGTTTCCGCGTATCGGGATGCGATTCAAGGAATTGGTAGAAAAAGGGGCGGGTTTTCAGGAGATGGCCGACCTTTTGAAACAGGACGTGGCTATCTCCGCCAAGCTTATCAGTATGTCAAACTCCCCGTTTTACCGTGGGGTAAAAAAGAATATTTCCTTGGAACAGGCGATAAACCGTTTGGGGGTTTCCATTACGAAGCAATATGTATATGCGATCTGCAGCAAGGAGTTCTTTGAAACGGGAAACCGGCTCTTCTCGCCCTTTGTGGAAAAATTGTGGCGGCACAGTCTCGCCTGTGCCTATGCCTCGGAAGTGTTGTCCGGTGTCCTTGGGGTATGGGTACCAGAGGATGCTTTCACGGCCGGCCTTTTGCACGACATCGGAAAACTGATCCTGCTGGATGTCATCAGCAAACTGGAGGAACATGGGCAGGCAGGAATAATGCTCGAAGACAATACGATATCAGTACTTCTCGAGAAATTCCATGGTGAATTCGGTGCAGGCCTGCTCAAAAAGTGGGCCTTTTCGCCATTGCTTGTTGAAATTGCGCGGTACCATAATGATCTTTCCGGGTTAGGCAATTCCTCCGGGGAGTTGCTCGTTGTTCATCTCGCCAACATGCTGGTAAAGAGCATGGGATATGATGTTTCGGGGGCAAACGTGGAAAACGTGCTGGAAACGGATTCCGCCCGCCTTCTGAATATAGGACATGAAGGGATCTTAGAGGTGAAGAGGCTCGTGCAGGAACGTATGGAAGAACTGGGTGATATCCTCAAATGAACATGCATGACAGTGATAGGGGGAACGTTCCTGCTTGCTCATAACTTTTTTGGGAGGAGGGGGTTATCATGAAAAAGTGGGGGAAGGTTGTCTTATTCGTGGCCTTTATCCTTCTTGCGGTCGGGTGCGCCGGATCGAGCCCTTACATGCGGCAGTCTTCTCCACCGGGCGACAATCCACCCGCGGACAAGGCACGGGTCTATTTCATGAGACCTTCGGGTTTCGGGTTCGCGGTCCATTTCCAGATATGGGATCGGGAGAACCTCATCGGGTTGGCCCAGGCGAAATCCTACTTCGTTTATGAATGTGATCCCGGGAAGCACCTTTTCATCGGCATCGCCGAGAATAAGCGTGCCGTCGAGGCCGATCTGAAGGCAGGAAAGAGTTATTATATCCTGACCCAGGTAAAGATGGGTGGATGGAAGGCCCGAATGGGCTTCATCCCGGTCAGGAGGAATTCGGAATACTGGGACCAGGTGGAGCGATACAGGCGGGATCTTCTCTTCACCTCTCCGGACAGGGCTCAGTTAGAAAGGTGGCTGGCCGCCAATGGATCTAAGGCCACGGCCGTAATCCGCCACACCATCCAATTCCTGGAGACCCCCGAGGGGCGGAAATATGTTGAGTACCTTGGAGAAGGGGACGGCAGATGACAGGACCTGGGGCACCTCAACCGTTGAGAGATCCTGGGGAGGGTTGATTACACGAGCTTTCCCTTTTTATTCTCTTTAAGCGGTGGTGGAAATAGCGGATGAGGCCGCGGATGGATTTCCAGCTTCGAAGGTAAAAGGAGAGGTTTGCCCAGATTAGCCAAAACTGCAATTCAAGGCGCGGGATCCTGGGATGATCGAAAACCGCGTGAACGGCATCGAACTTGCTCCAGTCTCTCTCCGTGATCCTTTCCTTCAATTGCTCATAGAGCGCCGTTCCCGGGTAGGGTGTAAGGAGAGTGAACTGAGCCGTCTGCGTGTTCAGTTTCCTGGCGAAGCGGATAGTGGCCAGAAGATCCCTTCTACTCTCTTCCGGCGCCCCCAGGATATATGCCGCGAGGACTTCGATACGGTTTTTGCGGAAGATTTCTACCGCCTCCCGGACCTGCTCCGGGCCGATTCCCTTGTGGAAACGCTTTAGCTGGGCCGGGCTGGGGGACTCGACCCCCACGAAGACGTTCCTCGCTCCGGCCTCGGCCATGTGCTGTATCAAGTGGGGATTTCGAACGGCGGTGTCCGCCCTGCAGAAGCACCACCAGTGAACATCCAGGTCTTTTTGAAGGATTCCCTCGCACAATTGGTGGATCCTTTCCGGTGAGCCAAGGAAGTTGTCGTCCAGGAAGGCAACGGCCCTGTATCCCAGGTCCTTAACGAGGTATTCCAACTCCGAGAGGATGTTTTCGGAACTCCTGGCCCGCCACTTAGGGCCGTCGAAGCTGGTGGAGGAGCAGAAGCGGCACCCGTAAGGACACCCACGGCTGGTGTGAAGGGACATCAGGGGACGGGTTCCCAGGCGGGAAGGGGCATAGAGGGATAGGTCCACCAGATCCCTGGCCGGAAAGGGAAGGGAATCCAGGTCATGGATGCGTTCGGGGGGGGCGGTATCCTGGGGCCCGCCTGGAGCAGGAAAGATCAGGCCGGGGATGGAGCCGGGGTCTCCACCATTTTCCCAGCAATCGAGGAGATCAGGGAAAACCTTTTCCCCTTCCCCCTTGACGACGGCATCAACATGGCCCGATGAGAGGATTTCTTCCGCACAGAACCATGGATGGGGTCCTCCCATGACCACCCTGGCACCGGCCCCTTTGGCCAGCCGGGCCAGTTCGCGGGCCCAGGGGTAGCGGCTGGTATCGCAATATATGCCGACGACATCTGAGGAAGAAAAGTCGGGCCGTCGGCGTTCGACCGCCAGATCCGCGACCCGAACGAGGTGCCTTCTGGCTCGAGCCGCGGCGGCCACGTAAAGGAGGCCCAAAGGTGGGAGAAGGATCCCGGCACGACGAAAGGTGTCCCGGGACGGAGGGTTCAGGAGAAGGACTCGCATGTCAGGTCGGGATTAGATGAAGCAAGGGTTTAAGGGTTTTCAGCCTACCGGAAAGAGCCAGTGTGCAAACCTTTCGTCCTTCCCGGCCACGATGTCGTTCAACAAGGCCGAGATCCTGCCGGTGACGGCACCTGGGATGGGGGAGAGAATTCTCTCCTCGCATCTCTTTACAGGTAGGACTTTCATGGGGGTGCAGGAGAAAAAGATTTCTTCTGCGTTTTGGAGGAGTTCCGGCGGAAACCTCCCTTCCCTCACTTCAATTCCAAGGGTCTTTCCCGCCTCTATGATGGACTTGCGGGTGATACTCTTCAGGACAGTGCCTTCGGACGGGGTCAGCAGGACACCATCCTTGACCAGGAAGATGGATTCGGTGCCCCCCTCTGCCAGGAATCCTTGGGTATCCAGCATGACGGTAAAGTCAAAGCCCTTTTCCAGGGCCTCTTTTCGGGCCATCATTCCGTTGAGATAATTTGCGGCTGCTTTGGCCTCGATGGGAACGGTTTGGGGATCCAGCTTGCGCCACTTTGAAACACAAAGGGTGGAGCCCTCTGAGTGCGGGGCCTTGAAGCCTCCCAGATCCTCCGAGGGAACAACGACAAATACTGCAATGTCCAGTTCCTGGGGGGGCGGCAGTATCTCGAAAGCCACCTGGGAATAATATCCAAGGACCTTGATGGTCCCTTCCCGCACCCCGTTCTTCCTGACCGTTTCGGAGATGGCTTCACCGAGGACACCCTTGGAGTACGGAATAGTCATGCCCAGCAGTTCTGCGCTTCGAAAGAAACGGTCAAGGTGTTCATCGAGCCGGAAGACGGCAGGTCCGGAGGGGGTTTCATGCAAACTCAGCACCTCAAAAATGGCGGAGCCACGGGAGAAGCTGTGGCTCATCATGTGGACGGTTGCCTGGCCCCAAGGCAGGAATTCTCCGTTCAGGTAAACGATACGGTCTTCCAGCATTTCAAGAACCTCCCCTTTTGTTCGTGTCGTTACAAATAACAGGGCCCCGGAAGACCCTGTGTGGTGTCCTTGGTAAACGGCAGGCAGTATAGGGAAAAGTGGAAAGCGGGTCAAGGGCGTCCCGATCTGTATGACGGCGGCGGATCGGTTCCGGGAGGTCACCTGAGGAATGGAAACGCCCAAAAACTTTATTCCTCATGGGCCCCGGCTTGCCGTCTCAATGTGTGGAGGATTTCCAAGATTTCGGATCTGTGGGATTCCTGGCCCAGCACGGCGCCCCAGCCCATTTGGGTCTGGAAGAGGCCGTCATAGGCCGTGTCGTGATAGGATCGAATGAGGTGGGGAACGCCGCGTTCCTGGAGGACGGATCGGAGGAGCATCGCTTCGATCTGGTTTTCAAGGATGGCGATTTCAACGTATCCGTCCATGGGGAAATAGGGGCCGGGTGATTGGTTTTAGAATCCATCCGCCCGAAAGGGGCGGGAAGGACATCCTGACTTTACTTTTTTACAGGAAATTCGAAAGATTGGCAATGGCTTAAAGTCCCGGGGCCGGGAATATAGTGAAATATTTTTACCTGCATGATTCCCGCAAAAGAGTGCTGCCTGTTCATTGTTTTTTCGCTCTTGCCATCGCTGATTCCTTTGGATATGTTGATCCGGTGAAATAGGCTGCAAAGCCTCGGGCGGAAGGATTCCTATCCCACAACCGGTGTGTCCGGAAGGGATTGGTTTGTCTTTCTATCGCCTCATTCGGGCAGTGAGAGAAACCTGTGCCTTCCTATCCGGGGCAATAGCCTTGATCTCGAATAAATTTGCTTGCTTTTAAGGGGGAGGGAGGCGACCCTAACTGACAGTGCACATGAATGCCAAGAATCCTTATCTTGACGAACTCCTAAAACGTATGGATGGAGGTGAGCGCAGCCTTCATATTTCCGGTCTTCGAGGCGCTTCCAGGGAATTTTTCATCTCCCACCTCCTCCAGAGGGTGACTAGACCCTGCCTTATCGTCCTTCCCCGGGGGAGAGATGCAAAACGATTCTATGGAGAGATGGAGTTTTTTCTTCCCCCTTCCTTTACCCGGGAAGAGGTCAACGCAAGGCGACTTTACGATTTCCCTGTCTACGACATTTCTCCCCTCTCCGGATTGAGTCCCCACCGTGAGATCATCACCCGGCGACTCCAGTCCCTTTACGCCCTGACGGCCCGGGAGGATTCCATTGTTGTCACTTCGGCCGATGCGCTCCTTTTGAAGATCCTTCCCAGGGAGGCCCTTGTCGATGCCCTGGAATTTTTCGAGGTCGGAAAAGAGTTCGAGAGGGAGGCCCTGATCTCGAAGTTCCATGCCCTGGGTTATTTTCGGACATCCTTGGTGGAGGAGCGGGGTGACTTTTCTATCCGGGGCAGCGTAGTAGACATCTATCCCCCCCTCTACCCGGAGCCCGTAAGGCTGGAGTTCTGGGGGGATCGTCTCGAGTCCATCCGTCACTTTGATCCCCTTACTCAGCGCTCCACGACCCAACTGAAAGATCTGGTCCTTTTGCCCGCGAATGAAATCATCATGGACGAGAAGGGGATCAAGAGGGCCCGGTCCATGGGCAGGCTCCCGAAGGCCTTCCAGGAAACGGGAAGTTTTCCGGGACAGGAAGGGTGGATGAACCATTTCTATTCCCGCCTGGATACCTTTTTCGATTACTTCCCGGAAGAGGGGCTGCTCCTTCTCATCGAACCCCGCCGCATCGAGATTGAAATGGAGCGGTTTGTTGAACGGTTTAGCCGGGACGAGGAACGGTTCAGGCGGGAGGCTGAGAAACGCCAGGCCCCGTTCCCGGACGTGGATGGAATCTTGGTGCCGGTAGAGGAGGCTGGAAGGTTTTTCCAGGGCAGAAGGAACGTCCGTTTCAGCGAGTTGCCTGTCGAACGTAAGGAAGAAAGGGCGCACTCCCTTGCCGTCCCAGGCGTTCGGGACGAGGTTGCGGCTTCCGGTTTCAAGTTGTCGAGACGGGACCGGGTGACCATGGCCCCCCTGGCCGAACAGATCAGCGCATGGTTGAAACAGGGCTTCAAGGTGGTCCTGGTGTCAAGGACCAAGCAGCAAGCGGGCCGGCTTAGGGAGATCCTGGGCCATTATGACGTTGTGGTGGAGTGTACGGCGGAGTCCTGGAGCGAGATTCCCCGGGAAAACCGGCTCATCATCTGCCTAGGGCGTCTTTCCCGGGGATTCGCCTGGCCGGAGATCAGTCTCTGTGTCATCAGCGAAGACGAGATCTTTGGGACCAAGAAATCCCTGGCCAGGCCCGGGAAGGAAATAACGAAGGGGGGATTGAACTGGACCGCCTTCAGTCAGCTCAGGGTGGGGGATCCGGTGGTCCACCAGGATCACGGGATCGGGCGGTACGGAGGCCTTCAGAAGATGGAGGTCCAGGGTCAGGTCAATGATTTTGTGATCGTCGAATACGCCAACAACGACAAGCTCTATATCCCGGCGGACCGGATCAGCATCCTTCAGAAATACGTGGGTGCGGATGATTCAGAGCCGAAATTGGACCGTCTGGGAGGACATGCCTGGGAGAAGGCCAAAAGTCGGGCCAAGCGCTCCATCCAGGAGATCGCCAAGCAACTGGTTGAGATCTATGCCCTTCGAAAATATCGTAAGGGCTTCGCCTTTTCCAGGCCGGACCATACTTACAGGGAATTTGAAGCGACCTTTGAACACGAGGAGACACCCGACCAGATAAAGGCCATCGATGCCGTGCTTACCGACATGGAATCGGACCGGCCCATGGACAGGCTGATATGCGGGGACGTTGGTTTCGGGAAGACAGAGGTGGCCATTCGGGCGGCCTTCAAGGCCGTGATGGACGGGAAACAGGTGGCCATGCTGGTTCCAACCACCGTCCTGGCCGAGCAGCACTACGAGACCTTCCGGAGGCGGATGGCCCCTTACAACATCAGGGTGGGTGTGCTCAGCCGTTTCAAATCCCGTGCCCAGCAAAAGGAAATCATTGCCGAGCTTCGTTCCGGGCGGTTGGACATCGTGATCGGGACCCACCGGATCCTGCAGAAGGATATGGGCTTTAAGGACCTGGGGCTTCTCATAGTGGACGAAGAACAGCGCTTCGGTGTCAAACAGAAGGAGGCCCTGAAGAGGTTCAGGGCCCTGGTGGATGTGCTGGCCCTGACCGCGACTCCCATTCCCAGGACCCTCCATCTTTCCCTCATGGGAATTCGGGACCTTAGCATCATCGAGACGCCGCCGGAGGACCGCTTGGCCATTCAGACCTATCTTTCCCCTTATGATGAACCCACCATCGTTCATGCCATCGAATTCGAGTTGGAGCGGGGCGGGCAGGTCTTCTTCGTGCACAACCGGGTCCAGACCATTGATCACATGGCGCAGCGGCTCAAGGAACTGGTGCCGGGGGCAAGATTCGCAGTGGCCCACGGGCAGATGAAGGGGAAGGACCTGGAAGAGACCATGATCCGGTTCCTTCGGAGGGAAACGGACGTATTGGTCTGCACGGCCATCATCGAGTCGGGGCTCGACATCCCGTCGGTAAATACCATTATTATTAATGAAATCGATCGCTTCGGCCTCTCCCAGATCTATCAGCTAAGGGGCAGGGTGGGCCGTGGAAAAGAGAATGCCTATGCCTACCTCCTGATCTCAAAGGATGGGAGAATGACCCGGGAAGCGGAGAAGAGGATCCGGGCCCTCATGGATTTTTCCCAGTTGGGGGCCGGGATCCATCTCGCCCTGCATGATCTCAAGATCCGGGGCGGCGGGAACATCCTGGGCTTTTCCCAGTCCGGCCACATCTCGGCAATCGGATATGAGCTGTACCTCAAGCTGGTGGAGCAAAGCATCGCGGAACTCAAGGGTGAAGAGTGGCACGAAGAGGTGAACCCCGAGATCCACGTGGGCATTCCCGCCTACTTGCCAGGCACCTACGTGGCGGACACGGACGTGAGGTTGAATCTGTACCGCCGGCTTTCGAGTCTCAGGGAAGAAGCGGATCTTGAAGTGATGGCAGGTGAGATGAGGGATAGATTCGGCCCCTTCCCGGAGGAGGTACGCAATCTGCTGAAAGTGATGTCTGTTCGGTTGCTTATGAAGAGGGCAGGAATCACCCGTCTCGATGTAAAAGGCGGAGCCCTGGTCCTCACCTTTTCCGAGGCCTCAAAGGTGGATCCTGCCAGGGTGATCGGGACTGTGCGGGGAAGGCCTTTCACCTTCCTGTCGGACAGGAAACTCCGGATCAGCGGCATCAATCTCTCTCCCCTGGAGTGTCTGGAGGAGGCCGGGGAGTTTATACGGGCCGTTTTACCGGACAAAGGAAAAGAAAGAGGTGGGGATCCAGAGGCCTTTACCGGGGATGAAAGGGGGACCGCCATCTTGGGATAGGGATGGATAAAAGGAGAACGCTCATGTTTCCGGGTCGTTGCAAAAGGCCTGAGTTTGCCCAATCTCATATGTTTGCAAGAGAAAAGGAGAACGCTCATGTTTCCGGGTCGTTGCAAAAGGCCTGAGTTTGCCCAATCTCATATGTTTGCAAGAGACTTCAGGTTCAAGGACCTCGTGTCTGGATGAGGGCAAGAGGCTGAATTGTTCTTGCTTTTTCATTATTTAGTGTTATTCTAAAAATTTCAATGGCTTCTTCAGTTTGTACCATTCTTTGAAGTGTGCAGATTTCCCGGGGGAATTCATGCGGTATAGTCGAATCTTTGGGCTCCTCCTAGTAATTGCAGCCTTACTATCGGGATGTGACCTAGTAATTGCAGCCTTACTATCGGGATGTGACTTTTTCGGGCCCTCGGGTGGCGGGGTCGTTATCAGGGTGGGGAAAAGCAGCATTTCCCCTGAGGCCTTCAAGGAGGAGATGCAGCGGTTCGCTTTGGATCTGGACCTTGATTCCGCTGGATTGAAGCAGGTCATGGACTCCCTTGTGGACTCCCTCGTTGAGCGGCTTACCATCCAGGAATATGCACGCAAAAACGGCATCGAGGTTTCGGAAGCGGAGCTGGAGACGGCCATCGGGGAGATCAAGAAGGGGCAGGGAGAAAAGGATTTCCAGGAGTCCCTGCTTCGGGCCTGTGTGGATTTCGATGAATGGAAAGAGGGCCTCAGACGCCGCCTTCTCTTCGAGAAGATCATGGAGAGGATCGGTGAGCAGATCTCTCCTGTGGGTTTCCAGGAGATCAAGGAATATTACGATTCCCACCAGGATGAATTCAAACGGCCCGCCATGCTCAAATTCCGGCAGATCGTGACCCGGACTGGAAAAGAGGCCAAGGAAGTCCTCAAAAGGCTGAAGGCGGGAGAAAAGATGTCGGACTTGGCCGCCGAGTATTCCATCCTGCCTTACATTGAGGATGAAACCCAGGTGAGTTGGGTGACGCAGGAAGACCTGGAGGATCCCATGGGAAAGGTCCTTTTTTCGCTTCCCCTCGGGAAGCCGAGTGCCGTCACAAAGACTTCCTATGGTTACCATATCTTTGTGGTGTTCAGGAAAAGGGGCCCTGGTATAGTCGGTCTTCCTGATGCAACGGCTGAAATAGAAGCGAAACTCTTAAGGGCGAAGAGGGAGACCTTCTACCGCAACTGGATGGAGGGTTTGAAGAAAAAATATTCGGTTTACGTGAACCGGGAATTGATCACCAAATTGGAGCGCGGATAGAGATGAGATACAAAAAGCTGGTCTGGGCAGGGGTAGTGCTGGCGGTCGTGACCGCTGGATTTTTTCGCCCGGCTGGGGCTGAAACCTGTAACCGGGTGGTGGCTATTGTGAACGATGATGTTATCACCCTCTATGAACTTAACAAAAAGATCAAGCAGGTTACCGGGTTTTCACCCGCCGATCTTCGCAGCCGTGATGAGGAAGGATTTCTCGAAGCTCGCCGCAGGGTGTTGGACCTTCTTATCAACGAGAAGATTTCCCAGAAAAAGATCGCCGAACTTGGAATCCGCGTGACACAAAAACAGGTGGACCGCGCGATCGAAAGGGTAAAGGAACTGAACCATTGGACCCAGGAAGACTTGATGCGTCAACTGGAGAAGGACGGCCTCACATACGAGCAGTATGCGGCCAGGATGAAAACCAACCTCGAGAGGATGAAACTCATTGATTACGAGGTCAAGTCCAAGATCATCATCAGGGAGGAAATGGTCCGGGACTTTTACAAGAAACACCTTGAAGATTTCATGTCGGATCAGGAGGTACATCTTGCGGGCATCTTTCTCGCACGGAAGAATCCCGGAGACCAGGAAGAGATGAAGGCGCTGATCCGAAAGGGCAGGGAGATCCTGGATGAATTGAGAAGGGGAAAAGATTTCCAGGCCCTGGCCAGGGAGATTTCCGAGGGACCCACGGCGGGGGACGGTGGAGACTTGGGTACCTTCAAGATGTCCCATTTGGGTCCGGAGATTCGCAAGGCCCTGCGATCCGTGCCGGTTGGGGGTGTTTCGGATATCATCGTCCAGCCCGGCGGGATTCAGATCATAAAGGTGCTTTCGAGAAAGGGTGGGAAACAGAAATCCTTCGAGGAGGTCAGGGACGCGATCTATGAGACCCTTTATCAAATGGAGGTCAACAGACGGTATATTTCCTGGATCAAGAAACTCCGTGAAAAATCTTACACCAAGATCATCTTCTAGGTCTTCCGAAATGGGCGGCCATGGCCGATAGGGAAACGAGAGAAAATTCCGGGAGGGAAGGAGAAGAGGCGCGGACGGAAAAGCCGGGCCTGGGAGCCCTTTTAAGGGACGCAAGAGAGAAGAAAGGGCTTACCATCGAACAGGTGGCGGAGATCACCCGGGTCCGACGGCGGAACATCGAGGCGATTGAACGAGAGGACTGGGAGGCCTTACCTCCACCGGTTTTCGTCAAAGGGTTTCTCCGGGCCTATGCCAGGGCCCTGGGCGTGGAAGCGGAAGAGTTGCTGGATACGAGCGGTGAGGCCGAAGCCCTCAGGATGGAACCCCTAAGGCCACTTATCGAAGTGCCGAAGGGGAGGAGATGGCGGAACGTCCTGATCGTCTTGATTCTTTGTGCAGTTGCAGGGGGGCTCTATTTCTGGAAGGAGGGGTATTGGTCCGTTCAATGGCCCGGGGTTTTGGGGCGCGTAAATCGGCTGGAAAAACAACTCCCGAAGGAAACTCCTTCCCAGGAGGCGGAAACCTTTGCCCCTGCTCCCGGGGGCGCCCCGAAGAAAGCCTCAGCCGGAAAGCCCGAAGTCCCCACCGCCGGGATCCCCGAGGGCCGGCAGGAGGGGGAATCCATCGACGCAACTTCGCTTGAGGAGGAGGAGATTGCCCTTAAGGAGCACGTGCTCGAAGCCATTGTCACCCAGAAGACCTGGATGAAGATCTACATCGACGATAAAGATCCCAGGGTGTACATTTTGCAATCCGGAACCCGGCCACAGTGGAAGGCCGAGAAGGGATTCAACTTGGTCATCGGGAATGCGGCCGGAATCGAACTTGAGTTTGACGGGATAAAGCTTGAAAATCTAGGAAAAACGGGGCAGGTGGTGAAACTTTCTCTTCCCGAGGGGTTTCACTCCAAGAAATACGAGGAATGAAGTGGACAGTACTTTCGATATCTTCAAGGAACGCGGATTCGTTGAACAAGTGACCGATGAAAACCAGGTCCGGGAACTTCTGGCGACTCCTCCCGTCACCTGCTATATCGGTTTCGACCCCACGGCGAGCAGCCTTCACGTGGGGAGTTTGGTCCCCATCATGGCCCTGGCCCATATGCAACGGGAAGGCCATCGGCCCATTGCGGTGGTGGGAGGTGGAACGACCCTGGTCGGGGACCCCAGCGGGAAAACGGAAATGCGCCGGATCATGAGCCGGGAGAAAATCGAGGAGAACGCCGTGGGGATCAAAAAACAGCTTTCCCGGTTCCTCGATTTCAGCGGGGGCAAGGCCCTTATGGTGAACAATGCGGATTGGCTCGTGGACTTGAACTACATAGAGTTCCTGCGGGACATCGGGCGGCATTTCAGTGTCAACCGGATGCTCGCAGCTGAGAGTTACAGGGCCAGGTTGAAGACGGGCCTGAGTTTTATCGAATTCAACTACATGCTCCTCCAGGCCTATGATTTTTGGCACCTTTTCAAGCACTATGACTGCCGGCTCCAGATGGGTGGGAACGACCAGTGGGGGAATATCCTGGCGGGTGTGGATCTGACGAGACGGCTTGAAGGGGAGGTGATTCACGGCCTTACCTTTCCATTGATCACGACCTCCTCCGGCACCAAGATGGGAAAAACCCACAAGGGAGCCGTATGGTTGGACCCGGAACGCACGTCTCCTTATGAGTATTACCAGTACTGGATCAACCAAAGCGACCAGGACGTTGAACGATTCCTGCGGCTTTTCACCTTTCTCCCGATAGACGAGATCCGCCGGTTGGCGGCCCTCGAGGGGGATGAGATACGGTACGCCAAGGAGATACTGGCATACGAGGCGACCAAACTGTGCCACGGGGAAGAAGAGGCGGAGAAATGCAGGACAGCGGCCAGGCAACTTTTCGGGGGAGAGAGGGCCAGCCTTTCGGATTCGGTCCCTAGCCTTGAACTGGGCGAGCCGGAACTCGAGCAAGGGATCCCCGCCTATATCCTTTTCGAGAAGGCGGGGCTCTGTAAAACGAGGGGTGAGGCCCGGCGTTTGATCGCCCAGGGTGGAGGTTATGTCAACGGTAAACGAATCGATTCCTTTGATCGTATCATCGACGTCCGGGATTTTGATCAGGACGTCCTATTGCTGAGAGCGGGGAAAAAACGCTATGTCCGGATCATCGCCCGCTGATCCCACCAAGGGGCCCGGAGTTACGGACACCGAGGGGGACAAGAAAGAAAAAAAAGGCATCCTCGAGGAGGGTAACCTGGTGGAGGGTGACCTGGATTTCGAACAGGTCTTCCAGGGTGATCTGCGGCCCGTCCTCCAGGATGACCAGAGGGCGCTTGTACCCTATGATCCTCTCCAGCTCTACCTGCTGGAGATCAAGAACTACCGGTTGCTCACGCGGGAAGAAGAACGTGAGCTGGCGATACGGTTCCGGGAAAAGAACGATCAAAGGGCGGCTTACATACTTGTCACCTCCAACTTGCGCCTGGTGGTGAAGATCGCCATGGATTTTCATCGTTACTGGACCCGGAGCCTGATGGACCTGATTCAGGAGGGGAACGTCGGGCTCTTGCAGGCCGTGCGAAAGTTTGATCCCTATCGCGGGATCAAATTCTCCTATTACGCCTCCTTCTGGATCAAGGCCTATATGCTGAAATTCATCATGGAAAACTGGAAACTGGTGAAGATCGGCACGACCCAGACCCAGAGAAAACTGTTCTTCAACCTGGCCAAGGAAAGGGACAAGCTGATTTCTCAAGGGTTCAATCCCGAACCCCGGCTGCTTGCCGAACGCCTTGATGTAAAAGAAAAAGAAGTAGAAGAGATGAGCCAGCGCCTGGGGTCGGGGGATGTATCCCTGAGCGCGCCGGTGGGTGAAAACGGACGGGAGGTTTACGGCTCCTTTCTACCCGACCCGGGGGAGGCCGTGGATGAAAAGATAGCCGAGGAAGAGAGCCGCCGATTGCTCCTGGAGAAGCTGGAGGAATACCGCAAGAGGCTCTCAGGAAAGGAACTGGATATCTTCGATAACCGTATCATGGCCGAAAATCCCATGACCCTCCAGGAACTGGGGGACAAGTACCACATCTCCCGGGAACGTGTCCGGCAGATCCAGGAAAAGATCGTAAAGGACATCAAGAAATGGCTGACGGATGAAATCCCTGATTTCGAGGAAAATTATGCAAACTTTATCAAGTGACGGGGGGCGCCCCGAACACTGGAAAGCGGCGGCAAAGTGAGAACTCCGGTCAAATACCTGCTGGTCCTTTTTTCCCTTTTATTTGCGGTCCTGGCCCTTTCCTGCGCCGGGCTCCGATCTCCCCTTGATGGAGAGCAGGCAAAGGGGCCTGGTCCAGGAAAAACAGCCCCTTCCTTGCCGGAGGACAAACTCCAGCGGGCTTACGGCAACTACCTCATGGCTTCTCTTTGTCTGGCCTCCGGGCAGTTGAAGGAGGCGAAACCCTATCTCGCCGAGGCCGTTCGGAATGATCCCGACTCCCTTTTTCTAAACAGGAAGATGGCCATCCTGCTCAAGGAGCTTGAGGAATTCGACGAGGCGGTTGCCTATGCCCAAAAGGCCCTCTCCCTAGATCCGGACGGCCTCTCCAACCGGATCCTGCTTGCGGAAATTTACTCCCTCGGCGAGGAGGATGACAAGGCCCTCGAACAATTCAGGAAAATCCTGGAGATCGATCCTGATCAGAGGAAGATCCGGCTCCACTTGATCACGATTTTGATCAAGAAGGGGGAATTCAAGGAGGCGAAGACGCAACTGACGTTGCTTCTCAGAGAAGACCCCTCCCAGATCATCGCCCACTATTACCTGGGTCGGATCAACCTCGAGATGCGCGAGTACAAAGCGGCGGAGAAGGCCTACCTGGATGCCCTCAGCCTGAACCCCCGGATGGAGCCGGCCCTTTTCGACTTGGGAAGCCTCTACCAGATGACGGACCGTCCGGAGAAGGCGGCAAAGATCTATGAAAAGTTCCTCTCCTATTATCCGACAAACGCCGTGATCAGGGAGAGGTTGATCAATATTTACTTCCAGACGGGCCGCGAAGCAGAGGCCGAGAAGCACGTGGCGGTGCTTCGAAAGCTGTCAAAGCCCGGGGACCCGGGCCGTCGAGCCCTCGGTCTGATTTATCTTCGGCACGGCCGGCTGGAAAAGTCTATCGAAGAACTGAGTATGATCGTCTCCGCCTGGCCCAAGGACGACAAGGCCAGGTACTACCTTGCAGCGGCTTATGAGGAGAAGGGAGACCTGAATAAGGCGCTGTTTCATTTTAAGCAGATTCCGGATGATTCCGGATACTTCGTAAAGGCCAGAATGCACATGGCCTATATTTTCGAGGACCAAGGGAAGCAGGAGGAGGCCATTCATCTCCTGGAAAAGACCATCGAAATCAAAAAGGATCAGGCTGAAATCTACCTGGTGCTTTCCTCCTTCTGGGAGTCCAATAAGGAATACGACAAGGCCTTGGATGTCCTTAGAAAGGGAATCGCCGTAAAACCCGGGAACGTGGAATTGATCTTTCGGTTAGGTGTCATATTGGACAAGGCGGGCAAGAATGAAGAATGCATCCGGGAGATGCGCAGGGTCCTGGAGATCGACCCGGATAATGCCGATGCACTCAACTACATAGGTTATACCTATGCGGAGAAAGGGATCCGACTGGATGAGGCCAGGAGGTTGATTGAACGGGCCCTGAAGATCAAACCCAACAGCGGGTACATCGTGGACAGCCTGGGCTGGGTTTTCTACCAGGAAGGACGATATAATGAGGCCCTGAAATATCTGGAGCGGGCTGCTTCCCTGGTACCCAACGACCCGACCATCGCTGAGCACCTGGGAGACGTGTTCTCCAAAAAAGGGAGGTATCGGGAATCCATCGAGATGTACGAAAAGGCCCTCTCCTTGGAGCATCCCCAAAGGGAGAAATTGAAGGTCAAGATCGAAGAGGTCAGAAAACGTCTGGAAGAAGACAAAGAAAAGTGAACCGGACGGATCTCAGGTCGCCCGGCCCTCCCGCCGCTCGGAAAGTATCCGCCTGGATAAAGGGCGGAATCCTTCTCCTATCCCTCTTTGCCCTTCAAGTCTTTCTCTTCGGTTGCGCCGCCCTCCACCCCTATCCTTCCGGCAAACCGTTCAGCCGCGAGCTGATTCAGTCCGTCATCACAAGGAGCCGGGTCCAGCAAGACCTTGTTTCTTCCTTCTATTGCGCCGGGAAGGTGTTCTTCAAGGACGGCCTTTTGAAGGGCGAATCAGAGGCCCTGGTGGTCGGTACGCGCGATCCCTTTCGGATTAAGATCGAACTCACCCATTCCTGGGGGAAACCCCTGCTGCATATCCTCCTGGACGAGGATCACTTGGCGATCCTCTCCTTCAGGGATCGGAAGTTTTACGAGGGGCCGTTCAGCCCCACCGCCTTCTCCAGGTTCCTCCCAGGCGGGAAGATTGACCAAAATACGATCTGGGGCGTCATGAGGGGGTATCCGATCTTGCCGGTCCCGGGTAAGGCGGTTTCTTCGCGGGGCGGCCGTATTCTTTTCCTCGATGAAAAGGGAGAGGTGACGCAGATCGCGGAGCAAATAGGGGATGGGCTTGCTCCCGGGCGAATTCGCCTGCCCCGGCAGGGAATCAATGTCACCTTCAAGGACTACCAATCAAAGGGGGAGGTTCGGTTTGCCCGGGTGGTGCGCATCGACTGCCCTGGAGATGACAGGGCCTTGATCTTCCGGAGGGAGAAGGGCGTATTCAATAAGACCATCCCGGAAGGGATTTTCCGGCTGGAACCTCCTCCCTTTTTTCAGCATGAACCGCTCGAGGAGGCCCGGTAGGAGGGCGGGGTCCGATGGGTTGTGGACGGATCCTCGGTTTGAGTCTGACTCAGCTTGTCACGCCGTAGCCGTGTCGAAGGCGGAAGATTGGGTGGAAGAGGACGTTTTGCAAAGGTCTTGAAAAAACGGCCTAGCCCCCGATGCTGGACATATGGCGGACGCATTTTCGGGGTTCAGGGAATGCGATGCCGTGTCCGGCCGGCTTTCTCCGGATCGTTTCCAAAATCAACTTCAGGATTTCACCCTCTCTTTTACCTTGCCTGAGGGGGGTCTTTAGATCACACTCCTGGTCCGAGAAAAGGCAGCCGCGCAGATGCCCCTCGGCGGTCAGGCGAAGGCGGTTGCACCTGTCGCAGAAATGGTTGCTGAGGGCCCCGATGAATCCCACCTCGCCCTTTGCGCCCCGCAGGATATACCTCTGGGCGGGTCCGTCCAGGGTTTCGTGCGGGACGGGGTCAAGGGGTCCAAGGGCGCGGATCCTGTCCCGGATATCGTCCACGGAGATGAAACGCTCGTTGCACCAGCCGTTTCGGTCCCCGACCGGCATGAACTCGATGAACCGGACATGGTAGGGGTTTTTCAGGGTCAATCGGGCAAAATCCGTAATCTCATCGTCATTGATCCCCTTGAGGGCGACAACGTTGATCTTGATCGGATCGAAACCTACGCGCTCGGCCTCGTGAATCCCCTCCCAGACTCGATCGAAATAATCACGCCCCGTGATGCGGCGGAACCGGTCAGGCCGTAAGGTGTCCATGCTGATGTTTATCCTGCAGATCCCGCATTCTTTGAGACCCTGAGCGAATTCCTTAAGCAGGACCCCGTTGGTAGTCAGCGTGATCTCCTCCAGTCCCGGAACCTCACTCAGTTTTTTGATAAACGGGAGGACATCCTTTCTAACTAAGGGTTCTCCGCCCGTAAGCCTCACCTTTCGAATGCCGGCCAGGACAGCAATACTTACTAGCCGGAGCATTTCCTCGTAAGAGAGGATTTCCTCATGAGGAATGAATCGCACCCCTTCTTCCGGCATGCAATATATGCATCTGAGGTTGCAGCGGTCTGTCAGAGAAAGACGAAGGTAGTTGATGATGCGGTGGTTTTCCTTTTCCAACAGTGGCTTCTCCCTTTTTAGGTAAACAAGGAAAGATCGGATAATGGAATAGGTGTTACCTTATGTGAAAATAGACATAATATAATCGCCCCTAACGGAAAAGGCAAACATAATTTTCCGGTCCTTAAGTGATAAAATCCCTCCTCGCCCTTCGTCCGTTTTTTTCGGTTTGGGGATCCCGGGAGGAAGCTCCTTTGCATGGGGTGTTGTCCCGGTAAGGAGAAGGCCTGTCCCGAACACCGGCTCATGGTTCAGGAGGGGCGGGGGGGTGGGGAATGGGAAGCTTTTTCTTTCCGCTTTCGCATCACCCGACGGACCAGTAGGAATAAAACCACCAGGGTGAGGGCCAGAAGTATGCCCAGGTTGTAACGGGTTGTGAAATGCAAAATTCGCTCCTTGGCGACCTCCCATTCCGATCCCAGGGAGAAACCCGCCAGAATCCAGATGAAATTCCAGACGCCGCAACTGATGGCAGCCAGCAGGATCACCGGCATGGTCTTGAGCCGGGTGATCCCGCCTGCGACGGCAATGGCCGAGCGGATGCCGGGGAGGAAGCGGTTTGCGGCCACGAGCAAGTAGCCGTATCGGTTGAACCAACTCTCCGCCTTGAGGATGTCACGGGATCTCAGGAACCGGAAGTCTTTCCGGGTGAAGAAGGTCCGCCCCAGGATTTTTCCAAGCTGAAATAGGGTCATGAATCCTGTAAGGCTCCCCACAGTGGTCGAAAGGAAGACACCAAAGAACTGCAACCTTCCCAGTCCAACCAGGAAGGCCCCGAAGGCCGTGATGGTGTCACCGGGGATAGGGGGAAAGATGTTTTCCACGAAAGCGCTCAATCCAAGGAGAAAATAGACCAGCAGATCGGGAAGGGTCTCCAGATATTGAAGAAAGGTATCGACGAAGGTCATGGTCATCTCCAAAAAGATACACCGGGAAAGGACTGATCCTAATGGCCCCCGGCGGCGTCTTTAGGGTCTTTATTGAGGCACCCGGGCCCTCACGCCTCTTATAGCCGGACCGGGGTGTTTTCACAAAGGGAAAAACGGCGGGTTTTTACCTTGACTGTACCCCTTGGTTTTGCTACAGGAATGAGCCACTTCCCAGCAATTCCAAAGGCATTGCCAATGGCCAAGAAAAAAATATCCAGGAAAGACCTTCTGAAAAAACCGGATGAATTCCTGACTTTCAGTGAAAGGGCGGTTATTTTCGCCAGGGACCATGCCAAGACCCTGAAGGCGGTCGGGGTGGTGCTCGCGGCCGCTGTCCTGATCTACCTGGCCCTTTGGGGGTATTTCAGGTACACTAACAAGAAGGGGTTGGAGACATACAATCTTGCCTATTATGCCCTTTTAAAGGGCAAAGGCGCCGAACCTGGCAAGGAGGAAAGGAAGCAGGCGGAGGAATACTTCCGTAAGGTCATGGAAGACTACGGGCTTTCAAAGGCCCGAAGGCTTGCCACAGCGGAGCTTGCCTCTATCAGGTTTCAGGAAGGGAAATACAAAGAGGCAGCCGCCCTCTACTGGGAATTCCTGGAAAGGGTTCCGGAAGGAAGCCCTTATCAAGCCATGGCGCGTTTGGCCCTGGCGGCCTGCCAGGAGGCCGAGGGAGATGTTCAGGGGGCCGTTGAGACCTTGAAAATGATCCTTTCCGGCCCGGATGATTTCTTCAAAGAACAAGCCTACCTGGGCTTGGCCCGGGCCTACCGGCTCTCCAAGCAGGAAGACAAGGCCAGGGAAATCCTTAAAAAATACGTGGAGACCTTCACAGACTCCCCCTTCCTTCCCATGGCCAAGGCCTACCTGGAAAAATAGCATTGTCGGGAAATGTATTCCGGCCCGGAACCGAAAAGAGCGATTACCCGGAACCATGAAAAAGGGATTTCGCCCTGACTCGACCCCCATGAAATCCTGCCTCCCGGCCGCCTTTCTTTCGAACCTGTAACTGATTGGAAACAAGACCTTTTCTCGTATACCATGTGTATGGGTTTTTGCTTGACAATCCCTTCGGGCCTCATATATGGTGACGACGTAGCTAAAATATAGCTTGAGAGGAGGGGGGAAGATGATTATTACCGAAATTTTGGCGAGGAATGCCAGAATGTACGGTGATGAAGTCGCCCTTGTCGAAAGGGATGCGGCGAGCGGGCAAAGGAGAGAGATCACCTGGAAAGAGTTTGACCAACAGGCCAACAGGGTCGCCAACGCCCTTATTTCAAAGGGGGTTGGTAAGGGGGACAAGGTGATCCACCTGATGATGAATTGTCTGGAATGGCTTCCCGCCTATTTCGGTATCCTCAGGACAGGGGCCTGGGCGGTTCCCCTCAACTTCCGATTTTCCGCGGAAGATATTAAATACTGCGCGGACATCGCCGAGGGGAAGGCCATGATATTCGGTGAGGAATTTATCGACCGAATTGAGGAGATCCGGGGCGACCTCAATACGATCGATGACTTTATCTTTGTTGGCCCGGCCGACAGGAAACCGGATTTCGCCGAACAGTACGAGACGTTCCTGGACGGCCACTCATCCGAAGATCCCAGGGTGGAGATCGGCCTCCTGGACGATGCTGCCCTCTATTTCACCTCAGGCACCACGGGTCAACCCAAGCCCATCCTTCTTACTCACCGCAACCTGGAACATGCCTGTATAGTCGAGAACCGACATCACAACCAAACCCACAAGGACAATTTCCTGCTCATTCCTCCCCTCTACCATACTGGAGCCAAGATGCACTGGTTCGGGAATTTCATCGTCGGGGCCAAGGCGGTGATCCTGAAGGGAGTAAAACCCGAGTGGATCATTGAGGCCGTATCCGAGGAGCAGTGCACCATTGTATGGATGCTGGTCCCCTGGGCACAGGACATCCTGATCGCCATCGAGAGCGGTAAGATCAAGTTGGAAGATTACAAGCTGGACCAATGGCGCTTGATGCACATCGGGGCCCAGCCGGTTCCGCCCAGCCTGGTCAAGAACTGGAAAAAGGTGTTCCCCAACCACGACTATGACACCAACTTCGGGCTGAGCGAATCCACCGGACCCGGATGCATTCATCTTGGGATCGAGAACGATCATAAGGTGGGGGCCATCGGGGTCCCCGGCTTTGATTGGGAATACCGGATCGTGGACGAACAGTTCCGGGATGTCCCCAAAGGACAACCAGGAGAATTGGCCGTCCGGGGACCGGGCGTCATGAAGGAGTACTACAAGAACCCGGAGGCCACGAAGCGGACGCTGGTAGACGGCTGGCTCATGACCGGGGATATCGCCCGGGTGGATGAAGACGGGTTCATCTGGCTCGTGGACAGGAAAAAGGATGTCATCATTACGGGAGGGGAGAATATCTTCCCTGTTGAAATCGAAGATTTTCTCATGGCCAATCCCAATATCCAAGATGCAGGGGTCATCGGGATCCCGGACGAGCGCCTGGGGGAGATCGTGGCAGCCATCATCCAGCTCAAGCCGGGGAAGAGCATGAGCGAGGAAGATGTAGCCGCTTATTGTGAGGCGCTTCCCCGTTACAAGAGACCAAGAAAGATTTTTTTCGGGGATGTGCCCAGGAATCCCACGGGAAAGATCGAGAAGCCGAAGTTGAGAAAACAGTACGGGGGCATTGCCGAAAGTTTCAAGGCTTAGGGTGACGGAGATCCGGGGCCGCCGCTTTTCGCGGCATTGAGAAGTCTCGGGCCGGTCACGGATGGTCCCGATCGAGAGCAAACCGAAAATTATCGAGGGGGAAAACATGCATAAACTACTCACTGATTCTCCTGGAACCAAGATGCTGTTGCTGGGCAACGAGGCCATCGCCCGGGGCGCCATGGAGGCGGGAGTCGCGTTTGCGACCTGTTACCCGGGAACACCCTCATCTGAAATCCCGGAACAGTTTTTCAACATCAGCAAGGAGACCGATCTCTACTTCGAGTATTCAACCAATGAAAAGGTGGCGATGGAAGTCGCTGCAGGTGCGGCCGTCAGCGGACTTCGCACCATAGTAACCATGAAACACGTAGGTTTGAATGTGGCGGCGGACCCCTTGATGACCCTTGCCTATACGGGGGTAAATGCAGGCATGGTCATCATAAATGCCGACGATCCATCCCTGTTTTCCAGCCAGAATGAGCAGGACAACCGCTTTTACGCCCGTCTCTCGGGCCTGCCCATGCTGGAACCCACCAATGTGCAGGAAATGAAGGATGTCACCGTCCATGCATTCGAGCTCTCCGAGGCGTTGAAACTCCCCGTAATCATCCGGACCACGACCCGGCTGGCACACATCAGGGGGCCCGTGGTACTGGACGAGATGAAACCACGAAAGAGGGCCGGCTATTTTGAAAAGAATCCCTTCCATTTTGTCACCGTGCCGGCCGTATCCAGAAAACTCCACGGATTGCTGCTGGAAAGGGATGAAAAGGCGAAAGAAATGGCCAAGGATTTCCCTTACAACGAAGTCATCGGAGACGGCAAGTGGGGGGTGGTGGCCAATGGCGTCAGCGTCAATTACGTAAAGGACGCTGTTTCGGACCTGGGTATCGCGGACCGGGTGCGGATCCTGAAATTGGGAATGACATGGCCCCTGAACAAGACCTACATTGCGGATTTCCTGAGATCCGTAGAGAAGGTGCTGGTGGTGGAAGAGCTCGAGCCCGTGCTGGAGAATGACCTCAAGGTCATCGCCCAGGAAAACGGGATCACCGTCCCTATCGAGGGGAAGGGCGTGGGTAGGCTCTCCAGGCTTTACGAGTACGACCCCCGAATGGTGAGAGAAGCGGTGGCGGCCTATTTCGGTATCGACTATACATCCACCCCCCCGGTGGATGTCTCCGACCTTCCGGAGCTTCCCGCCAGGCCGCCCAACCTCTGCCCCGGGTGTCCCCACCGGGCGACCTATTACGCCGTGAAACAGGTTTACGGGAATGTGGATTCCATCCGCCCCACAGACATTGGATGCTATACCCTGGGGCTGTTGCCGCCCATCTCCATGGCCGACTTCGTGATCTGCATGGGATCCTCGGTGAGTTCGGGTTGCGGATTTGCAACGGCTACCGACCAGAAGGTCGTTTCCTTTATCGGGGATTCGACCTTCTTCCACTCGGGGATCACGGGCCTGATCAATGCGGTCCATAACAACCACAAGTTCACCCTTGTCATCCTGGACAACGGCACCACGGCCATGACAGGACACCAGCCCCATCCAGGAATGGACGCCTCGCCCATGGGTTTCGACTGGCCCCAGATTTCCGTGGAAGACGTGGTGCGGGGATGCGGGGTGAAGGATGTCCATGTGGTCAAACCCTTCAACCTGAAGAAGACCATCGAGGCGGTCAGGGCAGCCTATGAATATGACGGGATTTCGGTGATCATTTCCAAGGAGATCTGCCCCCTGTTCGCGAAGTCCATCGGTAAGGCCAGGAAGGGCAGGCCCTTCACCGTGGACCAGGAGAAATGCAAGAATCACCGCGATTGCCTGAACCTGCTGGCTTGCCCCGCCATGTTCCTGGACGGGGAACAGGTGCAAATCGACAAGAATCTGTGTATCGGGTGCTCGGTGTGTGCACAGGTCTGTCCTGAAAACGCCATCAAGCCATTGAAATAGTGTTCGTCCATAAATGAGAAAATTTGTGCAAGGTCAAGGAAGGCGAAAATTTTAACCGCAGGAATACATTGAAGTATTTTGAGGATTAAAATTTAAGCCTGACGCAGAGATTGCGAAAATTAGCCATTTATGGATGGACACGAAATAGAAAAGGGAGGTGCCCATGGATACTACTAGAATCATATGCGTCGGCGTCGGCGGACAGGGGAACCTGCTCGCCTCCAACCTGCTGGGGCAGACCGCCCTTCGCCTTGGAATCCCCGTGGTGGTGAGCGAGATTCACGGAATGGCCCAAAGGGGCGGTGTGGTGGAATCAGCCGTACTGATGGGGGATGTAACGAGTCCCATTGTATCGGACGGTGAGTGCGATATTCTTTTGAGCTTCGAACCCGTTGAAACGGCCAGGCTCCTGGCCCGGTGCAACAAGGACTCCCTGGTCATCACCAATGTTCAGCCTCTGCCTCCCTTCACCGTGTCGGTCGGGCAGGGGACATATCCGTCCGTTGACGAACTGCTGGAGAAATTCCGGACCAAGGTCCGCAAGATGATCACCCTGAGGGGCAATCAGATCGCAGAGGATGTGGGAAATCCCCTGTCTCTCAATATGGTCATGCTCGGAGCCCTGATTGGATCCGGGGCCACTCCCATAGGGGAGGAAGCCATGAAGGAGACGATTTCCACCATGACCAAAAAGGCATTCCTGGAATCCAATCTCAAGGCCTTTGAGATGGGTGTCGGGGAGGCGAAGAAGCAGGCGGATTGATCCTCCTCTTTTAAAAATGGGGGACCATAGAAGGATGCAAAGGTCTCGTCAGGGGCCGGGTCCGGAGGAACCCGGCCCTTTTGCCAGGATGTCGGGCGCCGCCCTTTCCGTTAGAGGGGTTTGCGGTAGAGGCCGAGAATGCCCTGGAGGGGTTCTTCCGGAGTGAGGAGTTCAAGCCCGGGGAGACGGGGAATGACCTTTTCGAGCCCGTAGGCCATGAAAACGGCGCCGGGCTTGGCCTTTCGGGCTATCAGATCAGCGAATTCCTCGATCATGGTAAGGTAGGTGTAAAAAAGATCGAAGTCCTTGAATGCGAAACCCGTTTTTGCCTGAAGTGCCTTGTGGAGGGATTCATCCGTGGAATCCCCATTGAGGAGGAACAGGTTTTCAGGTGGAGGAGAAAGCCCGGCCTCTGCCAGTTCTGATTCCAGGTCCCCCTTGAGGGGGCAGTACTCATCCAGGGTCCATTCGTCCAACTCGATGCCTGCGGAAAGGCGGACCAGATAGCTGAAAAGGACATTCACTCTCCCATCCCCCGCCCCCAGATCCAGAAAGAGACTCCTTCCAGGGACTAGGAGGCCATTGTCCACCATGGGTTCCAGACAGGAAAGGAGCCTGCCCAGATCCGTGGAACGGCGGAAACCTAAGGGCCCGACGTCTCCAACCTTCCGGCGGTCGTAAAATTCGGCCACATGCCGAAGCGTCCTTCGCAGCCCGTCCTCCAGGATCATGCCTCATACCCCGATTCATCCCGCCACCCTGAGGCGCCTTTTTCCCGCAACCGCCTGATGATCTCCTCGTTGAGGCGGAACAGGAGTTCCAGCGCCCTTCCCTCCTTTTCCCGGAGTCCGGCCAGGGCGGTGGAGTCGATTTGGCTGGTGATCTTTTTGCAGATATAGTTGACGCAGATGACGTGACGGGCCTGAAGCAGACAGCCTCTTTTCCCCAGGAAGTAACAGGAAGAGGCGTTCATCCGCCCGGAAGGAAGAGTGACCCCGAGGAGCAGGTTTATAAGAAGGAGAGAAACCCCGTAATAGTCCTCAAGCCCTGCGCCGCAACAGGAGCCGCCTTCCTGGAGGTCGCATTCCCTGCATATCTCCGTAATCCCCGTTCGGACCATGCAATCTGAGGCCTCCCTGAGGGCACTCCGGAGCCTTTCAAGGAGTCTTCTGACCACCGGTTCCCCGAAGAAGTAGTCTTTCATCGCATGGTGACAATGCTCGGCCCGGGCGATCCTCTCCTCTATGGGATTTTCCAGGGTAACGGGTTCATCAGCCATCGGGCGCTACTTCTTTGTCTTCCTGCTTGATTTCTTTCCTTTTGCCGTCTTTTTCTCCTCTTCCCCGAATTTCTTCAGCCCCTCGGCTAAAGACCTCAACTTCTCGTCCACGAGGGCGTTGATGGTCCCCTTGGGATAGGTCCCGTCCGCCCTTTTTTCCCCGGCCTTCACACCGGTCAGGACCTCGATCCCTTCGTCAATGGTGCGGACGGCATAAATATGAAATTGCCCTTTTTTTACGGCCTCCACCACGTCTTTACGAAGCATCAGGTCCTTCAGGTTGCTTTGGGGAATCATGACGCCTTGCTTGCCGGTAAGTCCCACGTGACGGCAGCAGTCGAAGAAGCCTTCGATCTTGGGGTTCACACCCCCGATGGCCTGGATTTCTCCCTTCTGGTTCACCGAACCGGTGACGGCGATGTACTGGCGGATGGGAACCTCGGAGAGGCTGGATAGGAGGGCATAGATTTCCGTGGATGAGGCGCTGTCCCCGTCCACCCCGCTGTAGGACTGCTCGAACGCGATGCTGGCGCTCATGGTCAAGGGTTTGTCTTGAGCGTATTTCTTTCGGAGATATCCCCCCAGGATCAGGATGCCCTTATTGTGGGTGTTTCCTGACAGGTCGGCCTCCCGCTCGATATTGATGATGCCCGCGCGGCCCATGGAGGTGGAGGCTGTGATGCGGGAAGGTTTCCCGAACATGTAGTCCCCCAGGTTGTATACGGCAAGGCCGTTCACCTGGCCCACAGCTTCGCCGTCTACATCGATCATCAGGGTGCCCCGGTCGATCATTTCCTGAATATGTTCTTCGATCATGTTGGAGCGGTATATTCTGGCCCTTATCGCCTGGTCCACATGTTTTTCCAGGACGATCTTATGGCCCTCTTCTCCCGCGAAGTAATCGGCCTCCCTTATGAGGTCCGTAATGGTCGGGAAACTGGTGGAAATCTTCTCCTGTCTCCCCGCCATTCGCACCGCCTCTTCCACAAGGGCGGCGACGGCCGAGCGGTCAAAGGGTCTCAACTTGTCCTCATCGGTTTTCCTCTTTACGAACTCGGCGAACTGACGGATGGACTGGTCGTTCTTATCCATGGAGATGTCAAAGTCGGCCCTGACCTTGAAGATCTTCTTGACGTCTTCGTCATATGCGAGAAGAAGATGATAGAGGTATAGGTCGGAGATGACGACGACCTTGACGTTCAACTCTATGGGTTCCGGTTTCAGGCCCGTTGTGGTGAAGAAGTAGAAGGGGTCATAGGTCTGGATTTCCATCTTCTTGCTTTTAAGGGAACGTTTGAGCGCCTGCCAGACTCCGGGTTCCACGATGGCATCCATGAGATTGAGGACCAGGTATCCGCCGTTGGCCTTGACAAGAGACCCGGCCTTGATTTTGCTGAAATCCGTCCGCCACACACCGCTGCGGTCCACGACCCGTTCAATGCTTCCGAATAGGTTCCGGTATGTGGGGAAGGATTCCACGATTACCGGAGGCCCCTCGCTCTCTGCGTTGTCCACGAGAAGGTTGACCCGGTAAGGCTGAAACCGGTCGCCCTCGGGCAAGAGAAAGGGAACGCCTGTTACGGCCTGAACTCCTTGGGCCGAGAAGATCTCCAGGTGCTCGGTCATGTCCTCGATCATGTCGTCGAAATATCGGTCGATGACTTTGTTCCGGTATCGTTTTTTCAGGGGGGTGACGTATTCCGTGGCGAACTTGGAGAACATCAGGCGGTCCATTTTCTCGATGTTCTCCTGGACTCCCTTTTGCAAATCCCTTAATTCCAGGAAGATCTGATCGATTTCTTCTCTGAGTTTTTGTTGTTTTTCTTTCAGGTCTTCGAATTCATCCTTGGGAAAACGGCCCTTTTCCACCATGGCTTCGATCTGGTCGATCGGAACGGGATTCCCGTCAACTAAGGGCATCACCTCAGGACGCTTGATCTGGCCCATCTGGATGTCCACCAGGGCGAAACCCTGCTCCCTCACTTTTTTGTCCAGATCTTTGAAGAAACTCTTCCCCTTCCTTTCGTACTCGGCCATGATTTCTTTCTTGCGGTTTAGGTATTCCTGGCTTTCGAAGAGTTGGGGAATCTCCCTTTTGAGGGTCTCGATGAAGTCGTGCACATCCTTTTTGAATCTACGCCCTTGGCCTGCCTTAAGGTGAACAAGGACGGGGGCCTCCGGGTTCTTGAAATTGTTGACGTAGCAGAGGTCTTCCGGCGTCCTTCCATCTTTCTTGGAGATTTCCTGAAGAAGTCTCCGAACGGTGGACATCCTTCCGGTGCCGGGAATCCCGGTGACGAAAACATTGTACCCGGGCTTTTTGATCCCCATTCCAAACCGGAAGGCCTCTACTCCCCGGTTTTGACCGATGATTTCCTTGAGGGGCTCCAGATCGTCGGTAGTCTCAAAGGGCAACGTGGCGGGGTCGAGCCTCCATCGGAGCTGTTCAACGGGAACTTCCTTTTCGGTCTTTTTCCTTGGCATCTGGACCTCCTTGTGGGCTTTGCTAAGCGCTGTCAGAGACAAAATTCGCTGGTTTTCCTGAGCGGACGGTAACGGCGGAGACTATCCCGGATGAAGCGGCCTTGGGAGATGCCATTACAGCACCTTGATGCGTACGTCCCGGGCCTTCCTGGGTTTGCATTTGGGCATGATCACCCTAAGCACCCCGTCTTTGTAAATTGCGTCCACCTCCTCCATCTCCACTTTGCAAGGGAGCTGGATCGTATGGTAAAAGCCGCCGTGCCGGCTTTCCCTCCGATGGTAGCCCTGAGTTTCCTCCACGGTTTCTTCATTTACATACCCCTTGAGGGTGAGAAGGTCTTCGGTGACGGAGATTTCAAGGTCATCGGGATGGATGCCCGGAATGTCCAT
>JAFDEE010000032.1 GCA_019310525.1 Deltaproteobacteria bacterium
ATCGCCGCCGTCAGCGTCGTCTTCCCGTGATCTATATGCCCTATCGTCCCCACGTTTACATGCGGCTTCGTCCTCTCAAACTTCTTCTTCGACATCTCTAACCTCCTTGTGACCGTCAAAGCCTCATCGATGGAAACACAAAAAAATTAGATGCGCAACTCCCGTTAATACTAAAATTGGAGCCCACGACCGGGATCGAACCGGTGAACCTCATCCTTACCAAGGATGTGCTCTACCTACTGAGCTACGTGGGCTTACCTTACTTCCGTGGGCAGGTCCTCTCCACGCTCCCATTTCGGAGATCACACGAAACAGTGGTTGTCACCGCGGTATTTTCTCCGTTGTTGAATCCTGATTGGTGGATCCATCGATGAATAGGCGCCTGGACCTGCACCCTCAACCTTCGAAATTATGGAGCGGGAAACGGGACTCGAACCCGCGACCCTCAGCTTGGAAGGCTGACGCTCTAGCCAACTGAGCTATTCCCGCTTAATACCGGTCTATTCCACCGGTTAAACACATTTAGGTTGCGGCGGGGCACACCCGCCTGCAATGTCGTGGTGGAGAGGGGAGGATTCGAACCTCCGAAGGCTGCGCCGGCAGATTTACAGTCTGCTCCCTTTGACCGCTCGGGAACCTCTCCATATAATAATGTTTCCAGGATGGAGCCAGCGAAGGGATTTGAACCCCCGACCCACTGATTACAAGTCAGTTGCTCTACCAACTGAGCTACGCTGGCTGTACGAGAAAAAGACAAAAGATAAATTTAATTCCATCCTGATTATAATTCAAACCACATTATCTCTGAAAATACAGGAAATGATACGAAAGAATGCAATAAATTGGCGATTTTCTCTGATATTCTATCTTTTTCTTCTGAATCTGCAGTTTTCGCTTCTTTCTCTTCCCCGATTTGAATAATTTATAAATTTTCATGATAAACTTATTAAGGAAAATTGCAACTAAAAATTCTAAAAAATTTTCATTATTGCACCAAACATATCCCCCATTCCCAAAATGGACGAATGAAAACCACTCCCACCCCTTTTTGTTTGACTTTTCCTGAACAATCATTTAGCCTTTATTTTTAGAGTTTTCCCCATAAGATTGAAGTTTCAAGCAGTTATACGGTCTTTATAGAGAAAAGGAAACAAGACCCCTGAAAAACGTTCTATTTTATTCCTTGCCGAGATTCAGCAGGGCTGATGTCTAGCAGGTTGTTGAAAAATGTAGGGAGTGCGGTAGTTTTTCAACAACGTGTTGAGGCTGATCTTTCCGAGCGCGACTCGAAGATGGATGCTGAGAGACCTTTGAAAAACGTTCAATTTTGTTCAAGGTCAAGGAAGACGAAAATTTTAACCACAGGAATACATTGATTGAAGTATTTCGAGGATTAAAATTTGAGCCTGACCTGTCTGCCGTGCCTGCCTATCCCGTTGGAACGGCAGATAGGCCCGGCACAGGCAGGCGCCGAGATTGGGCAAAAGGGAGCGTTTTTCAAAGGTCTCGCTGAGACCGCGGCAAAAGTGGACGTTTTGTATCGGTCTTGAAACATAGTGGAATTTCAGAAAAATTTATTCTTTATTTTTCCAGGAGGTGTCACATTATGATGGCTTTGGCTGGAGGTCTGGTATCTCTTGTTTTGGGGATCATTGGACTCATTGTGTGGTGGGGATATTTCATCAAGGCTTTGATGGCGGGCATACCCGCAGTGCTCCTTCTAGGGGGCGCCTTAGCGACCTACCTGGGCATTGAAGAAATTAAGGATAAGAAAGCCGCTGAAAGTCTTAATGACGAGAGGGAAAATCTCAAACACGAAGTCGAAAGCCTCAAAGAAGAACTGAAAGAACTCAAGGGCGAAAAACAGGCTGAAGGGGAAAAAACCGAAGGCTAACCAGTGAAAGAGGCTCTTTGGGCCTGTCTTTTGAAATCTATAGACCCGCGGGCAACAAACATGGGATCCGTTCAAGGATCCCATGTTTGTATTAGAGCTTCTTCCCATCCCGGTGTGTGAAAAAACGGTCTCCCTTTTTATTTTTCAGGAACATAATTTTCCGCACCGGCCCCTGGGTTTTCGGCCTTAGTGGATTTCGAGGGCATTGAAAAAATAACCGATTTCAAAGCGGGCAGTAGCCTCTGCGTCTGAGCCGTGGACGACATTCTTTTCGATGTCCGTTGCAAATTCCCGCCGGATGGTGCCCTCTTCCGCCTCCTCGTAGTTTGTGGCCCCCATCAGCTCTCGGTAACGCCTGATGGCCTCCTCGCCCTCGAGCACCATTACGATACAGGGACCGGAGGACATGAAATCCGTCAGGCTTTCATAGAACGGTTTGCCCTCATGGACCTTGTAAAATCCCTTTGCCTGCTCTTTGGTCATGTGGATCATCTTCATGGCTTTGATTTTAAGATCCGCGGCCTCGATACGTTTAATGACTTCCCCGATCAGGCTTCTGGAAACACCGTCCGGCTTGATGATTGAAAGTGTTCGCTGGTTCATGACAATTGGTGACCTCCCGTGATACATTAGTCGTAACTCTTGACCCCTTGGGAATCCAAGGTTGGCCCATAAAAGCAAAATTGTTTGTCCTACGTCAAGGATTTTATACCTCACGTCCATTCATCGATTGAAAGGAAAGGAATGCATCATGACTCAACAGGATTTGATAAAGGATGATAAAAGAAAACAACAGCGAATGGACCGGGGACACCTCTTCCATTTCAGGTGTTACCCGGGAATATCTTGCTTTACACAGTGCTGCAGGGATGTCACCATTCTGCTCACGCCCTATGATGTGGTCAGGCTGAAAAACGGTCTCGGGATCTCATCCGATACCTTTTTAGACAGCTATACCCTGGTCCTTCCCAAAAAAAATCGTCTTATTCCCATGGTCGTTCTAAAGATGAACGAAGATGACAAGAGGTGTCCCTTTGTTTCTGAAAAGGGTTGCTCGGTCTATCCTGATCGTCCATGGCCCTGCAGGATGTATCCCCTGGATATGGCGGACGATGGGACTTTTCACCTGATTACGGATCCCGCCCGGTGTGGAGGCCTGAAGGAAAAAGACACCTGGAAAATCGATGAATGGCTGAAAGACCAGGGCACCGATCCTTACGATGAAATGAACGAGCTTCTATCCACTATCACAATCCCGCTCCAGGCCCGCGACCTGGATATCGACAACCCAGACATTTCCAGGATGGTCTTCATGTCCCTTTACAATCTCGATAAGTTCAGGGAATTCGTATTCAAAAGCTCTTTTCTTGATCGCCTGGACGTAGAACCTGAACGGGTTGAAAGGATAAAGGAAAACGACATCGAGCTCCTGAAATTCTCTTTTGACTGGATCAAATTCGGTCTTTTTGGGGAGAAGCTGTTCTGGGTCAAAGAAACACCGCGCCCGTAGTCAATACAGCGTCCCAGGGCCTGTGAAGAGGATCAACATGCCTGATTCTGTGGAAAGTGGAACCGTCTTCCACCCCTTGAAGGAATCCTCGTTTCAATTCGGGTGTCATAGGGGAATCGAATGCTTCACGAAGTGTTGTGCCGACCTCAAGCTCGTTCTGACGCCTTACGACATCCTCAGGATGAAAAGGCGACTGGAGCTCAGGTCGGACGTTTTCCTGGATCGGTACACGGACACCCGGTTGGAGCCCGATTTCAGGTTCCCCCGTGTGATCTTGAAGATGCGGGATGATGATCGGAGGACTTGTCCCTTCGTTACAACGGATGGATGTTCCATTTACGAGGACCGGCCGGGGGCGTGCAGGATCTATCCGCTTGGTCGGGCCTCTATGGTACTGGAGGATGGGAAAGGAAAGGTTTCGAAGGAAAAATTCTTCATCGTTCGGGAAAAACATTGTCTCGGTTTCAGCGAAGGCCGGAGATGGACCCCGGAAGAATGGATGGAAAACGAAGGATTAGGGGAATACAATCGACTGAATGATCAATGGCAGGAGATCCTTACCTCATCCAAGAACCTTGGGAATGCGGATGAGATTCCCCGAAAAATCCAGATGTTTTTCATGGCCTCATACAACCTGGATCGGTTCCGCGAATTCATCTTTAGGTCCCGCTTCCTATCGCTTTTCGAGGTGAATCCTTCAGAGAGGGAAGACATCGCCTCCGACGATACGGCCTTGCTCCATTTTGCCTTTCGGTGGCTGAAATTCAGCCTTTACGGTGAAGGAACCATCAAGATGAAAGCCTGAGACCCTGCGCCGTATCCTCTCCTTTCCACCCAGGGACAGGATCAGTCCTCCACCGTTCGTGGGCCGATGTACCCGGGCCGGTTTCGGATCAATCCATCGATCTTTTCACTGTTTTCACCTAGAAATTTCAATATCTTGTCCGATTTCGATTTCAGCAGGAAAGAATTTTTTTCCTGAATCTCCCTCCCCTTGATCAGGAGGTTGTTCTGGTAAAGGAAGGAGATGATAGCGTCATCGGCATCCAAGAGGACATCGAATCGCTCCTGGAGATAGTCCAGCCACTTTCCGAACTCGTGAGGGTGTTCCAGGTGCTCCGCCGGAATCCCCAGTTCGTAAGCCAAAGGGGTAAGACTCCCAGGCATAATCCTGGAACCCCCGAGGTAATCCAGGACATGGGCCAGTTCGTGAATCAGAGTCGAATCCTCGATATCCCTGGAAATGGCAATATAGATGTGATCCGGATCCGCCTTCATGGTCTTATAGACATTGACGAAAATACCCCCGCTCTTACCTTCGTCGACTTCAGGGCGGGTAGTTCCAAAGACATTGAGCGCGGCGTAGGCCTTGAGATCAATGAATTTGATCCCCATGGAACTTCCCGTCAATCCTTGGATGTCAAGGGCCTCCAGCATCTCCTGTGATCGGCCGTGGGTCACGGAGGGCAGGGCGGCGATTCTCTCACTCATCTCCTCCAGACTCACCTGTCCCAGGTTTCCAAGGGCGAGTTCTTCTTCTCTGCCCATGTGACATTTCTTGAATTTTTTTCCACTGCCACAAGGACAGGGGTCATTTCTCCCGATCTTCAGCATTACATGGCTTCCTTGAAAGATTTTTTCAATCTTCGATTATCCGGTCCTTGTGAGCATCATAGGACCAAGCGGGCAACGGTCCCGACTTTCCGGTTTCCGGGTTCATACGGTGCCTGTACGAGGCCTTGACACCCTGGGTCTCCATCATGAAGTCCCAGCCGCGCACGAAATATGGGCATTCATCATTGAAACAGACCCACTGGAAGGCCGTCGCCCAGGTGGAATCCGCTGGAGTGCGCCATTTTTTCATTAAGGCACCGCAATGGGGGCATTTCGGAACATCCTTGCTTTCCATTTTTTCCTCCTTCGGTGCTTGTTGTCGAGTCTGGAGCAGGACCGTTCATGATTCGCCATTGAGAGACCGCCGGCTCTCATGAAGGTCCGCTTTCCCAGGAAAAGAGCCAAATCCCGGTGTCGTCCCCGAGGATTTGGCTCTCATCATATCCGAAAGGCGTGTTTTCTGCCCTGCTAGGCAGCCCCTTTCAGAGATTTTTCGTACCTGTCCTTCACAGCCATCAGGTAGACGACTACCGGCCGGAAGGCCAAATGGGCCCACTTGGCGAATGGAACCTCCAGGACAAGCATGGGTACAGCTATCATGAGATGGATGGCATAGATGACATAGGTCGCCATAGGCCAATCCAGGAGCCGAGTGAAGTGCACGATGATACCGGTCAAGGTGGTCAACTGCAAAAGGATGAGAAACATCCAATCCGTCCCATGAGAGTTCTTGTACGGGGCTTTGCTCTTTTTGATTCTGCCGATCAGTGCATAGGTCGTCCCATAGAGGAGGGCGAAAGTGGCATAATAGCCGAGCAACCTGATCGGATGAAAGAAAGGATAAATCACATCGCGCTGGAACATGATCTTCTCCCAGGAAAGACCCACGACATGGATGCCTCCCGCCAGGAAAATTACAACCAGCATGAATGCCGTACTATAGCCGGTCATGATCAGGAGGTGTACCAGCCATTGCATTTTGTCCGTACAATCACTGAATTTCTTCTGGGTCAAGAAATGGATGACGAGTTCCTTGGCTTCCATGAGGTAATGTTCAAGGGGGATTTTTGATTTCAAGTCCCCCATGATAAAACTAAAGCAGCGGTAAGTGTTGCTCAAAAGGAAAAATGTTAACACACCGGCCATGATAAGGTCTGCTATTTCAATTGCGGGCGCTGGCCAAACGGAATTCAGGTGTGCATGTTCCATGTTGGGATTTCCGGCCCGGAAAAGCAACAGGGCCAGCCCCACAAGCAAAGCGACAACCACGATCGCGAAGATTTCGAATTTCTCGGAAGTGTAAAACCTCCGTGCGAAACCTGTCCAGTCATACTGGGAGGTGAGATAGCGGCGCATCACCATCATCGTCTCGCCGGGATCCGCCTGGCGGGGGCAGTTGTCGGAACAATCACCACAGTAATAACAAAGCCAGGGTTCAGGACTCTTTAATAACTTATCCTTAAGCCCCATCTGGGCGTATTTAACCAGTTTTCTTGGGAAAGGATTCTCCGGTGTGGACAGGGGGCAGACCGCCGTGCAATTTCCGCAATGAAAACACTTACTGGCATCTTTCAGCCCGAATTCCCTTAGTTCCTTCATCAGGTTCGGGTCCACTCTAACACTCATGCTTTCACCTCCTCTGGGCGTCTATCGTTGTGGCCCGCAAACGGCGGGGATACCGGAGGGCGAGCCTCCGGATCCTGCCGCTGCCAGCTTCTCCCAATTACCAACCTTTGAAGGGATTCGGTCCGATCTCTTCAATGGCCTCGGAGAATTCGTCCAGGAGTGCGGGCAGCTTGTCATAGTCGATAATCGAGACCGTTTCGAACCGCACACGCTCGGATTCCAGGGCCAAACGATCCAGTGTCTCAGAAACCTTGCTCAACCGGATATTGGCCAATTCGCTGCCTCTGATGAAATGACACTGATAGTCATCCCCATGCTGGCACCCGAGGAGAAGTACGCCGTCGATCCCCTTCGAAAGGGAGTCCGCGATCCACACGAGGTTCATGGATCCGAGGCAGCGAAGAGGGATCACCCGGACCCAAGGATTGTACTTCATCCGATGGATGCCGGCCATATCCAGGGCAGGATAGGCATCATTTTCACAGGCCAGGACCAGAATCCTCGGTTTTTCCTCGTCTTCTTCAGGCACCTCGATGGCCTTGATCATGTCTCCGATCATGGAAACAGAATAGTTCTTGAAAGAAATGATCCTCTCCGGACAAGCCCCCATACATACGCCGCACCTTCTGCAGCGTGTGGGTTGGGGCAAGGGGTTGGCCTTTTCATCCTCGTTGATGGCCCCGAAGGGACACTCAACCGTACAGCGCTTGCACTGGGTACAGCGTTGCATGGCGAATTCCGGGAAGCTCAAGTCTCCCGCCCTTGGATGGACCGCAGCACCCCTGGAAGTCAGTTCGATACACTGTATAGCCTTCATAGCGGCTCCAGCGGCATCTTCCTTGACATTGGCGATATTCATGGGCCGCCTCACGCAACCGGCTGCATAGATGCCGGTCCTGCGTGTTTCATAAGGGAAACAGATGAAATGCGAATCCGGAAAATCATCCTTCAAGGCAGGCAATTCCGGTCCCTGCCTGTATTCCAGGTTCAGGATTTCCGATTCCCTTATCACATCGAGTGGCACTGCCAAGTCGTCTTCTTCCTTCTTCCCTTCCTCGTCCTCTTCCTCGACCTTCTGGTAGATGTCCTCTCCATGGGTGGTGACGGGAACCATTCCGGTGGCCAGGACAACGAGGTCAAGGTTTTCCAGGAGAACTTTTTCGCCCAGTAATTCATCCTCCGCCTCGACCATCAGAGAATCTCCGTTGACCTTGACGGCATGATCCTGGCTGCGGATAAAAATTACACCCTCCTCCTGAGCTTTCCGGTAGAGATCCTCCGCCTGCCCCGGGGTCCGCAATTCCTTGTAGACTACATATACATTGGCTTCGGGATTCTGCGCCTTGATCCGAAGTGCTTGCTTGAGAGAGGTCAGGCAGCAGACCGAAGAGCAGTAAGGGAGATGATTCGGATCCCGACTTCCTGCGCACTGCAGGAACGCGACGTCCGAAACCTCTTTACCGTCACTGGGCCTGGTAACGGGGCCTTCAACATACCTCTCCTCGAACATGGCATTGGTAAGCACATTGGGAGATGTCCCGAAACCCAGGGATTCGTCCAGCCTGTTCGGATCATAGGGTTCCCATCCTGCCGCCATCACGATGGCACCGATGGCATGTTCGGCGCTGGACCCGTTCTGTCGAATCGTTACCTTGAACACACCCGGCCCCCCTACCGTCTTTTCGACCGTCGCCCCGGTATAGACGCTGATCTTGTCGTTGGAGGAAACCGCCTGGATCAACTCGTCGATATCGTTATCCTGGATTCCCTTATAGGGTGAAGTGGCGACCTGTTTGACTTTTTTCTGAAATCCTCCCAGTTGTTCTTCCTTTTCCACCAATACGACCGAATAACCAGCCTTGGCCGCCTCGAGAGCCGATGTCAAACCGGCAAGCCCCCCACCAACCACGAGGATATTACGGGAGATCTCCTCTTCCGGCTGATAGGGTTCAGGGAGTGACATGGCGTTGACCTTGGCCAACCCCATGCGGAGATAGTCCTCAGCCATCATCTGCGTGTCCTCGTCTCCCGGCTTTTGGCTCCAAACGACCTGTTCTCGAAGGTTGACCCGATCCAAAATGCAGTTATCGAAGCTGAAAACATCGTACATGACCCGGTGAGAACAGGCCGCGATGACCAAGGTGTTTACACCCTCATTGGCCATGTCGTCCTTGATCAATTGGACTCCTTCCTGGCCGCAGAGATTGGCGTGGGTCTTACAAATAGGAACCTTGCATTCATCGGTCGCCACCTTACCGAGCTGTTCTACATCGAGGGCATCGCCAATGCCGCATCCCGTACAAATATAGACTGCTATCTTCTTTTCCATTTGGCTTACCTCCTCGCGATGGATTGAATGGCCTTAAGGGCCGCCGCCGTTCCGTCCTGAACACATTCTGAGACGTTGGTGGGAACCCTCGCGCAACCCGCCGCATAAATGCCCGCTTTAACCCCATCGGAGGCCACGAATCCATAGTCATCGTATGGGACATCGATCGGTAGCGGATTCGAGGCGGTATTGGGTTCCATGCCGGTCGCCAGTACCACCATATCAACGGTGATCTCGTTGAGAGTCTCCTTGGTCGTATCCTCGACCCTTAACACCAGTCCTTTTCCTCCCCCCTCTTCAGGGGTGATCTTGGCCACCTTCCCTTTGAAGAAGTGAATTTTTTCATCTTCCTTGACCTTGGAATAGAAATTTTCAAGGCGATCCGTGGCCCGGACATCGATGAAAAAGATGTAGATCTCGGCGTCCGGATACTGCTCCCGAACATAGGTCGCCTGTTTCATGGAAGCCAGGCAGCAGACCCCGGAGCAAAAGGGAAGATGGTTTTCATCACGGGAACCGGCGCACTGGACGAAGGCCACGCTCTTTGGAGCCTCTCCATCGGAGGGTCTAAGGATTTTCCCCTGTGTGGGGCCCGTCCACGAGGCCAGGCGCTCCATCATGACATTGGTTATAACATCCGGCAACTCGCCGAATCCGTAATTATCCAGTTTATTGGCGTCGTAAGGCTTCCATCCCGTGGCCCACACGATGGCCCCCACTTTCAGGGAGATGGTTTTCGGTTCCATCTCGAGATCGATGGCACCGAATGGGCAAGCCTCCTTTACAGCTTGGGCCTCTCCGCTCTTTACCAGCGCCGGATCCAGGACATAGCGCATGGGAAAGGCCATGTCGTGGGGCAGATAGGCGGCTTTCATCTTATTCATGCCGTAATTGAAGGGATTGTCGATTTCCAGGGTGCAGACCTCTGCACATTTTCCGCAACCGGTACACTTTTCGTTCACGTAGCGGGGATGCAGGGTGATGGAGACATCAAAATTGCCTTCCTCTCCAGAAATACCCGTCACCTCGGCCATGGTGAAAAACCGGATCCTGGGATTCTGCTTGATTCTCCTGAAATTTATCTCCAGCCCGCAATAAGGGGGACACAACTTGGGAAAGTAGTGGAAAAGCTGGGCCACTCGTCCTCCCAAGTAGGGATTCTTTTCAACGATAAAGGTATCGTATCCTGCCTCTGCTGCTTCAATGGCGGCGGTAAGCCCGCTCATGCCGCCACCGACCACCAATATACTCTGGGTCTCGTTGTTTGCCATAGTCGTCCTCCTCAGCAAATTGAAGTATTTCGAACGCCCTCCTGCCAGAGGAATCTTTTCCTCATGAGACGATGTCTCTTCCATTGGCCTAGCCGGGTCTATACATGCGCTTTACTATGTGGGCCGGATAATGTCGCTATAATACTTTACAGAATAAACCGATCTCTGGGCGTGTCTCCCCGACCCGGGAAGCCAGGCAAGAACCCGGTTTACCATGTCAATGGGCCGGAGTCATCCTCCGAACCATTGTGTGCCCAACAGAATTTCATCCCCATCCGGGTGGTGAGGAGAATAGATAGGACCTTACGTGGTCAGGCAGCCGATCGGAGTGGATCTCCCGTTACACCATGGAATATTTGGGCCCACCTCCACCCTCGGGAGGCACCCAGCTGATATTCTCATAAGGATCTTTGATATCGCAGGTTTTGCAATGGACACAATTCGAGAAATTCAACTTCATATTCGGCTTTCCGGTTTCTTCATCCACTTCCAACTCGTACACGTTTGCAGGGCAAAACCGGACGCACGGGTTCTGGTATTCTTCCCTGCAGGTGGTATAGCAGATGTCGAGATTCAAGATCCTGAGATGGGGCGGCTGTTTCTCTTCATGGGTTGATCCCGAATAGTAGACATCCGTTTCTTTGTCAAAGGTCCTTTCTCCATCGTACTTGATCGCCCCCGTTTGCTCATCCGTTGGAGCGTTGGTCCCGTAATATTCCGCCACCTTCTTCAGATGGGTATGATCCGGCGTCCCAGGGATCCTCGCGGACCAGTCCCTCCCCCCAAGGACAAACTGGATGCCCGCTCTGAAAAGACCGGTCCAGAGGCCCTTCTCAAAGGCCTGGTGAAAATTACGGACCTTGAAGAGTTCTTTCCCTACATAGCTTTCGGTCAACACCTCGCGGTACTTTCCAAGCCGGGCCTCCGAGAAATCCTTTCGAATCAGCGCATCCAAGATCGTTTCCGCGGCCAGCATGCCCGATTTCATGGCATAATGGATTCCCTTGATTTTCATTCCATTGAAAAGCGCCGCCGAATCCCCGATGAGCATCCCACCGTTAAAACTAAGCTTGGGTACCGAGAAATATCCGCTCACGGGAACGGTCTTGGCACCGAACTGGACCAGCTTTCCGCCCTTCAATATCTCGGCGATATACGGGTGGAGTTTAAATCTCTGGAATTCCCGATGAGGATCCATATAGGGATCCTGATAATCCAGGCTGATCAACAGTCCCACGGCCACCTGATTGTTCTTCATGCCGTAAAGAAATCCGCCGCCGAAAGTATCGCTTTTCAGGGGATACCCCATGGTGTGAATGACGTTACCCGGCTGAATCCGCCCCTCGGGTATCTCCCATACCTCCTTTACACCGACTTCATAACCGATAGGGTTTTTCCCCGCATCCAGATTGAACCGCTTGATCAATGTCTTCGTGAGGTTTCCTCTTGAACCATCCCCGAAGACCACCACTTTGGCCTGGAGGTCGATCCCCGGCTCATAGTTGGGTTTCTTGCTGCCATCCGCGTCGATACCTTTATCACCGGTCCTGACACCGATGACCCGATCTCCATCGAAAAGGATCTCGGTCCCCGCAAACCCTGGAAAGATGTCCACACCCGCTTCTTCGACCAATCCTCCCAGCCACTCATTCAACCGGGCCATGGAAACGACGTAGTTTCCGTGGTTGTTAAGGGGTGGGGGCGTGATGGGGGCCTTGATCTTGCCGGTGGATGTCAGATAGAGGACCTCCTCCTTCGTAACCTCTCCTTCCAGGGGGGCCTCCTTGCTCTTGAAATCCGGGACGAGTTCCCTCAAGGCGATCGGATCCATAACAGCCCCAGAGATGCCATGTGCGCCCACATAAGCGCCTTTCTCCAGAACGGCGATCATGACCTCATCCAGGGTTTCACCCTCACCGCTCCGCGTAACATTTTCATTGTGATTCTTGATCAGGTTCGCCAAATGGAGTGCTCCACTCAAAGAGGCAACCCCTCCGCCTACAAAGAGCACGTCCACCTCCATGATTTCTCTTTCTTCCACTTCTCCGCCCTCCTTTTTCTATTCTTGGCTCACCCGATTGAACCGCGTTTTCCTCCTCGTCTCAGGCAAGGCCTTGAAGTATTTCGCTTTAGGGGAAACAATACATCCTTTCGTGGGCTGGCCTCATGACGGGGCATCGCCGCATGAGGCCCTCAATGCCGTAAGACCTACAAAACCACGTAAGGATCTATTCTTGCGGCACAATTCAGCCTACGAGTCTATAGCATACCCCCTAAAAAAAGTTCAAGCCTAAATTTCCGATCCACGCCCCGGTCAAATGTCGCCACAGGCTCCGAGACCTTTGAAAAACGTTCAATTTTGTTCAAGGTCAAGGAAGGCGAAACTTTTAACCACCCCGCTTAAGATGACAAGCGGGACAGGCATCCATACATTGAAGCATTTCGAGGATTAAAATTTGTCCGCACTACGCTTGGACTCCCCACCCAACGGGTGGGTCCCCGGTTTGAGTCTGACCTGTCTGCCGTGCCTGCCTGTCCCGTTGGAACGGCAGATAGGCCCGGCACAGGCAGGCGCCGAGATTGGGCAAAAGGGAGCGCTTTTCAAAGGTCTCGCTCCTTCGGATGCCCATAGAGAATCCCTAAAGATATCCCGTAAAAGAATGTCAAAAGAATGCCCCGGCCCCGCTTATCCCCGGGGCCGAGGCATCTCATTATCTAGGACAAGTCCTTAAACACCGGGCATTGTCCAGATATCTTTCTTCATCATCTCCCACTGGTTCGTGTTGGGATCCCAGCGGCAGTTGACGAAACATTTCCAGTTTTCCTCATCCATCTTGGGGGTGTCGGCCCGGAAGTAATAACCCGGCCACCTTGTCTCTTCCCTGAAATGGATGCTGCGCACATGGGCTTCGGCCTGCCACATCCTCTGGATGTTCTCCCAAACCCTCATGAGTTCATGGAGACTGGAGGCGGCCTGCTTGTCAGAGTCCTCTCTCAGGAATTCCAGGAGTTCAAGGGCTCTCTCCAACAAGGCCTTGCTGGTCTTGAAGGCTGAGGTCACGCCGCCCGCATATTCGTCCATGATCTTCTGGAGGCGGTGCAGGAACTGCCTGGGCATGATGTAGTTGGTGTTGACTTCTGGATCGGTTGTTTCGTCCTTGTGGGCCTCATAAAGATCCAGCGGAGCCAGGATCTTGGCCTTCAATTCCTCGACCTTGGCCATATCGACATTTGGATCCTGTCCCTTTTCAACGATATACTTGATGGCCTGTTTCCCGGCGATCCGGCCTTCGGTATGGGAACCGGAGGAGAACTTGTGGCTGGATGCACCTGAGGCATCGCCAATGGCGAACAGACCGTCAACCGTGGTCATATTGGTGTATCCCCACTTGTAGGGGGTATCCAGATCCTCGGGACCGCTGACCCAGGCACCGGAAGCGCCGGAATGGGAACCGATGAAATAGGGCTCACAGGCCGCGATCTCGGAGTGTTTCTCTTCCGGCTTCACGTTCAAGGAAGCCCACAGGATGGCCTGGGAGATCGTCATGTCGAGGAAGTCTTCCCACGCCTCGCTTTCCAGTTCCTTCATTTTCCTCTTGAAGGCCTTGGGATCGTCCTTGTACTGCTCGGCCAGGTTCTGGATGGCCTCGTGGGTCTCCATGTAAAGCGGGCCCTTGCCAGCATCGGTATCCAGCATGCCGAGGTAATTCCGCAGGTTGGCCGGGATGGGTTTGGCCAGACCATAGGGAGCATATTCGTTCAGGACATCGGCATGTTCGACCATGTAGTCACCGCCCTCGGCACTGATGGCCCTGGACTTGAAAAGAAGGAACCAAGCGCCCACAGGACCATAGGCATCCTTGAACCTTACCGGGATAAAACGCACTTCCTGGCAGGTCATCTCGGCCCCGGCCCGGATGGTGAAGTAAGCACTGGAACCGGAGTTGAAAGGAGGATACCAGGAGCGGCCGAAACCTTCACCCACGGAACGCGGACGAAATACGTGAACCGCGCCGCCCATTCCCGCGATGACGGCCTTTGCCTTGAATACATAAAATTTTTCTTCGCGGGTGCTGAATCCCACTGCACCGACACAGCGGTTTCCATCCATCAGGGGCTCTACGATGAAGACCCGCTCAAAGATCTCACCGCCTGCATCCGCGATAGCGTTCTTGGCGGCCTCGGCGATGATGATCTTGTAAGACTCACCGTTGATCATGAGCTGCCAACGACCCTCGTGGACGTACTTGCCTTCTTCGTCCTTCCAGATCTTCAGGCCCCATTTTTCGAACAAGTGGACCGTGGAGTCCACATGACGGGCGATGTTGTAAACGAGGTCCTCCCTGGAAACACCCATGAGGTCCTGACGGACGTAACGGACATAGTCCTCGACCGTATTCTCCCCGTCCTTGACTCCGACGTACTGGTTAATAGCCGAGAGACCCATGGCCACCGCACCGCTTCGGTCCAACGCAGCCTTGTCAACCAGAGTGACCTTGAGTCCATGTTTCTTGGCCCAATAGGACGCCTCAGTGGCAGCCCCGCATGCAGAAAACCCACCGCCCAGAATCAGGAGGTCGGTGCTAACTTCCACGGTTTCAAAATTTGCCATATCTCTACACCTCCTCTAATGTTTAGTTTCTTGTGGGAACGGCATCGAGACCAAGAGACGCCGGCTCGGTTGCTAAGGCCTGACTGTTCAAATCATCATGAGTGGGGAAACCACCCAGAGGATCCGCGGATCCCTCGGGAGTGGTCCGGATGGGGAACTTGAATCTCTTGATAGAGCCGTCGCGGAACTTGACGGTCCACATGATATCCTCGGATCCCCTCAATGGTGTTGCGCTGGCACCCAGGGGCATGAAGTCCGCATACCCGCGGACATCCATGGCCTGCTGGGGGCAGATCTTGACGCAGCACATGCATTCCCAGCACATCTGAGGATCCCGGTTGTAGGCCTTCATCCTCTCCTTGTCCAGGACCATCAGGTCGTTAGGACAGATATACATGCACGCAGTCTTGTCTTGTCCCTTGCAGCCGTCGCATTTCTCCGTAATCACATAACTTGGCATTCCTATACCTCCTAAATGATCAGGTTAATGATATTTACAAGCGTTGCGTTGAATGTAAGAGCCGACTTCTTTGCACCCCCTTTCTTTGATGGATATTGTAAGGCAGAGACGAAAAAACAATAAATCACGCCGTCACTTGGTCTTTGCTCAGTCTTTCTTCACTTCCCCCGTCGCTGCGCCATGAAGCTTGATCTCCACTTTCTCATCAAGGTTCTGGTAGTATTCCTTAAGAACCGCAACGACTTCCGGACGGGAGAATTCCGGCGGAAGTTCCCCGCCCTCGGACAAGGTCTTCCTTACCATGGTTCCGGAGAGAAGCAGCCTGTCTTCTTTTCCGTGAGGGCAAGTCCTCATGGAGGCCATGCCTCCGCACTTATAGCAATGGAAGGTCCAGTCGATGTTCAGATTCTGGCATTTCAGTGCACCTTCAGGAATCTCGTCGAAAATCTTCTGCGCGTCAAATGGTCCGTAGTAGTCACCCACACCTGCGTGGTCACGTCCGATGATCATGTGGCTGCATCCGTAGTTCTGTCTGAAAACGGCATGAAGCAAGGCCTCCCTGGGACCGGCATACCGCATCTCCATGGGATAACCTCCCTGGACCACGGTGCCTTTCACAAAATAATTATCCACTAGGACTTGAATGGCTTTCACCCTCACATCAGCAGGGATGTCTCCCGGTTTCAGCTTGCCGACAAGCTGATGTATATAAACGCCGTCCATGATCTCCACGGCGATCTTTGCCAAAAATTCGTGGGAACGGTGCATGGGATTCCTGAGCTGAAGCGCGGCCACACGCTTCCAACCCAAATCTTCAAAGATCTTCCGGGCCTCGGCAGGCCTGTGATAAAGCCCCTTGAACTGTTCGGGGTAGTAACTCTCGCTGATCACCTTGACGGGACCGGCCAGGTTGTATTTCCCCTGATTCATGACCTTTTGAACACCGGGGTGCTCCAAGTCCGCGGTCCGGAACACGGCCTTGCACTCGTATTCTTTGTCGATCGTGTATTTTTCGGTGATCTGCATGGTTCCAATGGTGGTTCCCGTCTCATCATCCACCAGGGCAACCTCATCACCTTCCTTGACATCTTCGTCATCCGTGGAAAGCGTGATCGGGATGGGCCAGAATGTGCCGTCGGCCATCAGGTACTTATCGCACACTCCCTGCCAGTCCGCTTTTGTCATGAACCCGGTAAGGGGAGTAAAGGCACCGATTCCCATCATGATAAGGTCCGATGTCTCCCGGGAAGTCATCCGGATCTGTTTCAGCCCCTTCGCTCTTTCCGCCTCCGCCTGAAGGGCGTCCCCCTCCAGGAGAAGAGGCATAAGTCTTTCTTCCTTTCCATGAGGTACAATAAGACCTGACATAGTCATCCTCCTTTTGATGATCTTCAGTTTATATTAGCCCGGAAATTTCGTGGATCCGTTCTCTTCTCACAGCGCATCTGTGCACGCTTTCGGTAAAATCGGCTCGCGCCCGAAGGCCGTTAATCCACCTCTTTACCGACCATAAGTGGAGTTCTTGAGAGACCCTCTTTCCACCCGCTCCGCGGATCCCTAACCCTTCATCCAAAAGATCGATCCCTATAATGATTTATCCTAGGTGTCAAGGAAAATGCGTTTTCACCCGGTTCTTCCCACACAAAGGATTGGAGGGAGAAAACCCCTCCGCATCACCCGTCACCCTATGAGGCTTTTTCCAACTCCTTCAAAGGTTCTTTTCTTGGACATATGATCAATGATCTCCTTGAGAGCCTTCTCGTTGATCGGCTTGCACATGTAATAGATAATGCCTAGGGTCCGAATCTGTTTTTCCAGCTCATCGGCGCTCTGCTCAGTCATCGTTACAATGCCGATCTTCGGGCTCAGGTCCTTGAGTTTCCCTATCAATTCCTTTGCCGAGATATCCTGGAGATCAATATCCAGCAAGGCCAAGTCAAAAACGTCGTGCTGCACCTTTTCCAGGGTTTCCCTGCCCGTGGCGGATGAATCCGCATCGTGCCCCCAACCCCTGATCAGTTCAACGGTCGAGGATCTAACGGCTGTGTCTCCATCCACTACCAGCACCTTCATGGATCTTCATCCTCTGATATCGACAAAGCATGCACACTTTCTGACCCTTTTTGCCTATTGGCAACAAACATGCCAAAAGGGTCTTGCATGGATTAACTCATTGATCATTCGGGGGATCCTGATCCGGCCTGGATTAGGAGCAGGGGAGTCTTTCAGGGGTGGGTCGGGCGAAAACGCCTTAACCCATTTCAGGAAAAGAGAATAACTATTTAATATTACTTACCTTTAAATATTTCGGGTGTTTTCGCCCGAATTTCGGTCATAAAATCCCTGTTTTTTTCATCTTGGTGTAAAGAGTCTTTGGATCAATATTCAGCGCAGCGGCCGCCTTACCTCTATGCCAGCGATTTTGATTCAAGGCGGCGAGGATCATCCGTTTTTCAAAATTCTCCCGGGCCTTTCGGAGGTCCCTGACCTTCTGGGCCTCCTCCAGTTCAATCTGATCTTCCTTGGAATCCCTTCTCATTTCCGGTGAAAGGAAATCGAAATTCCCAACGGCCAGGTATCGCTGAACCACACTCTGCAATTCCCTGACATTTCCCGGCCAATCATAGTTATAGAGAATCTCCGTGACCTTTCCCGGGATGGCCCGCACCAGATTTTCCTTCCCGTACATCCGGAGAAAATGCTCCACCAGGAGGGGAATATCCTCCTTCCTCTCCCTGAGGGGTGGCAGTCGGATGGGGATGACACTGATCCGGTAATAAAAGTCCTCCCGGATGAGCCCCCTGCCGACCAATCCCTGGAAATCCCTGTTGGTTGCGGAAATGATTCTCAAGTCGGATTTCTTGGGACGGGCATCCCCGACCGGGGTATATTCCCCGTTTTCAAGGGCCCGTAACAATTTCACCTGGATATTGAGTCCCAGTTCACCCACTTCATCAAGGAAAAGGGTCCCTCCATCAGCCGTGTCCAGGTATCCCGTCTTGTCGATGTGGGCCCCCGTGAAAGCCCCTTTCCGGTGTCCGAAAAATTCGCTCTCTGCAAGAGCTTCGGGGATGGCGCCGCAATTTACAGGAACGAAGGCCTTGTCGGCCCGTGCACTCATAGCATGAATGGCACGCGCCACGAGTTCCTTTCCGGTGCCGGATTCCCCCAGGATGATCACATTGGCCATGGAACCGGCTGCCTTTAAAATAAGTTCATAGACTTCCTGCATGGGCCGGCTTTTCCCGACAATATCCCCGAAACGGTAACGTTCCTTTATAGAGGACCTCAGCTTGATGTTTTCCTTGAGGAGATGCTCGGCGACTTCCTGGACGGATTCTTCCTGGATCATGTCCTCGGTAATATCCCGCATGGTGGCCAAGATGGCGGGTTTCGACTTCAGGCGGATAACGCGTCGGTTGATGGAGACCCAAAATTTCCTTTGATCCCTGGCAATTCCCACCCCCCGCACCAGGTTTTCAAGGGTTGAATCTTCTTCCGATGGGTCGAAGACCCTCCGGAAGAGTTCTCTGAAATCCGGGTCAAAGAGATGAACCACCTCCCGGCCGGCCACTTCCGCAGGATTTTCGTATCCGAACATCATGACAAAGGCATGATTGGCAAAAAGAATCTTCCCGTCCTGGACCATGACGGCCCCGTCCGCAGCAGACTCCGTGACACTCCTGTAAAGGAGTTCCCTTTCCTCCAAGGCCTTCTGGGCAAGGGTGATAGCCGTCAGGTCCCGGAAGATTGATAGTTTTGAAATACTTCCATCAGAATTGATGATCGGGGTATCCAGGACATCGAAGGTCTTCTGTTTCTTCTGAAAATAGAATTCACGCCGCACGGTTTCCCCCCGGAACACCATTCGGGCCTTGCACCCGGAGCAGGGAGCCTTGCGTCCGTGAAAATATTCAAAACATTTCCTGCCGTTGGGAGGCCCGAATTCTCTCTGGAGAGCGGGGTTGGCGTATTCCACTTCGTACTGGGCGTTCACCTTGTAAACCCAATCCTCCATGGATCTGAGGATATTAATGAGATTCTCACTCTCCAGCCGCAATGATTCCTCGGCCTGAACGCGTTCGGCGATCCGACCCAGACGTTCGGCTATGGCGGTAAGTAAAGACTCTTCTTCCTTTAGAAAAGGGGATTGACCGTCTTCAGGGGGTTCCAGGTAATAGACTTCCAGGGTACCGGCCCATTCACCCTGGACATTGATGTCGCAACTCAGTTTCCAAGGCGTCTCCTTGAAATTTGACGTCTTGAATTCCTGGTATCCCAGGAGAACCCTTGCACAAGTGATTTCAGGATGCCGGCAGGCGGAAGCCACCAGGTCGGCGACTCCCTGGAGGACTCCTTCCAATGTCATACCGGGCCGTTCGCGGAGTTCGGCGAGCCCATAAAAACAATCCAGTTCCTTGAGGCGCTTTGCGAGGTCCTCGGTTCTTTCCTTCAGCGTCCGGGTCTTTTCGTCGATTTCCTTTTTGAGGGAGTCGCACTCTTCCCGGAGTCGGTCCAGGGAGCCCTTCAGCCGGAGCATGCCCCTGACCTGGGAGGCGAGGTGATCCATCTCCGGAGGACCATGCAGGACGACATCAACTCCAAATTCCACGGCTCGGGAAACCGTTTCGGAAGGTATTCCGTCCGAATGACAAAGGAGAATAAGGGATGTGTGGGTCCTGGGATCCGATTTAAACTTCTCAACGATCTCCTGAACCCTGGAATCCCCTTTTACCGCCCACAAGACAATGACGTCCGGAAGGACCACTCCTGCCTTGCGCAGGGCCTCCACACCCAAAGGGGTTCCATAGATTTTTCCCCCCTTTATTCTTTTCTCCAACTCACGGGACAGAAGGACCAGATCTTCATCGCTTGAGGAGACGACAAGAATCTTGTCCATGAAAACACCTGCCACGAAATCAATTCTCCTGAAAAAGGCGGCCATGAAATTACAGGGTGCACCAGGGCGGTCAAACCCCTGAAATCAGGCCGATCGGTCGCCCGCTCCTGCTCCTCCACGCTCCCCCAACCCCTTTGTCGAAGCGCGGTCACCGGAGGGCTTCCTTCCTCCCCGAGTGGGTTAAGGAAAAGATGGAAATCTCCGGCATGATTCATTGACGAAGAGACCCTTTCTCGATATAAGACTCCTAACGATTTCGGGTCTCCTTTTTTTGAATCCGCCCGGAGACATACCACAACCTTAACTTCTTTTCAAGATTCACGGGTCTTCACGTCATGGAGTTGATCGTTCTCGGCTCAGGCACCGGATTCCCTTTGCCTGACAGGGGATCTCCTTCCATGGTCCTTCTCCACGGGGCCGGATGCATGCTCTTCGACATGGGTCCCGGCGCCTTGCGCCAGTTGACCAGGGCCGGACTGGACTACAAGACGATCCATCATATCTTCTTCACCCATTTTCATCCGGATCATACCGGGGATCTTGTTCATTTCCTTTTTGCAACCCGCCACCCTTCTACGTTATCCAGCCGTGCACCTTTCGGTATAACTGCCCCAAAGGGATTCGTGGAATTCCTTCACCGTTTACAGGAGGCGTATCCGAAATGGCTTGAACTTCCCCCGAACCTGATGCGTATAGAAGAGAGAGACACGGACAATAGGGAGACCGGAACCCTGGGGGATTTGACCGTCATCAGCCACCCGGTGAAACACACCCCACACAGCATCGCTTACCGGGTAGAGGACCCCGATGGACGCAGCTTTGTCTACTCAGGGGATACGGATTATTGCGAGGGACTCGTGGATCTTGCCAGGGACACTGATATTCTCTTCCTGGAGTGTTCTTTTCCGGACCAATCCCCCGTGGAAGGACATCTCCATCCTTTAACGGCCGGCAGGATCGCCTCCCTGGCCCAGGCCAAGAAGCTCGTACTCCTCCATTTCTATCCCGAAGTCCTGTCCACCGAGATCGGGACCCAGTGCCGACAGACATACGACGGAGAATTGATATTGGCCCGGGATTTCCTCCGGCTGACGGTTTGAGGGGGGATCCAAGAGATGAGTGAGCGGGTTTCAAGGGGAAAAGGCGGGATGTTTCACCTCCCGGGACGATTTCCCGTCCCACTTGGTGCTCCGGGGACCCGGGACTTCCAGGATATCCCCACCGGGACGGATCCATTCTCAATCCTTTATTAAAAGCGCCTTTCGCAAAGATAGGCGTTCAAGGCCAGGAGATCCTGTTTCATGGGGGAATCAGGGAAGGGATCAAGGGAAACCGCTGCTTTTCTCATGTACTCCCTAGCCTCGGCCTGAACCCTGCCGATGGCCTCTCCCTCCCTGACCATACTGATGAGGGATTCAAGGTCCTCCTCAGCGACCTTTTCACTTTGGAAAAGGCTCTTGATCCGTTCATTTTCAGCCCTGTCCAAAGCGCAGAGGGTATATATGAGAGGAAGGGTGATCTTACCTTCTCTAAGGTCTTTCCCTACAGGCTTTCCGAAAACCTCTTCGCATGAGGTATAGTCCAGGACATCGTCGACCAGTTGGAAAGCGATACCGAGATTCAGACCGAAGCTCCTGAGTCTCTCCACCACCTTTTTCTCCGCGCCGGCCAATACGCCTCCGGATGCAGAGGCCGCAGACATGAGAACAGCGGTCTTGGATGTGATGATCCGCATATAGTCTTCCCTTCCGATGTCCCAGTTGTCGGTATTGGCCAGCTCCAGCATTTGGCCTTCGACCATCTCCAGACTCATTTGGTTGAGCACCCTGAGAAATTCCGTGTTGCCCGTTGTAAGGGCCAACTCCAAGGCCTTGGTGTAGAGATAATCACCGCCCAGGACAGAGGCATGGTTTCCCCAAACCTGCCTTGCCGCTGGTTTGTTCCTCCGGGTTTCCGCATTGTCCAGCACGTCGTCATGGAGCAGTGAACCCGTATGGATACACTCGAACACCGTGGAAATCCGGTACATTTCCTCCGTGTCGGGGGATCCGCAAAGCCGGGAGGAGAGGACGAAAAGAAGTGGACGCACCCTTTTTCCTTGTCCCAGCAAGGAATGGCGACCGATTTCGTTGACGAGCTCCACAGGGCTTGTGAGGATTCCGGCAAGCGCCTGGTTGATTTTTTCAAAATAGGGCTCGAATCGATCAAGTAATGTTTGGCTTGAATTCATTGTTTCCAGCCTTGTACCGGGGTTGCTTTCCCTCGGGATCCCGTCCTGATTTTCACGGTGGGCAGGATAGTTTCAACCCACACTATTGTCAAAATAAAAACGTATCTCGTGCACAATCTCAGGATCGGGCCCTTGAGACGATTTCACCAACGAGATCGTAAGAATGGACCTCCGTGATGCGCACCGGGACAATCTCCCCCACCATCCCCCGGCCTTTTGTTACAAGGACTCGCCCATCAACCTCGGGCGCCATCCCTATGGTCCTTCCACTGAGAAGAAGGTCGGTCTCGTCGCTCTCGCCCTCTATGAGAACGGGAACGATTTTATTGAGGAGCCCCCTGTGTTTTTTTTCGGAAATCTCGGCCTGGATTTCCATGATGATCTGCTGTCTTTCTTTAGCGATCTCCGGGGGGACCCTCCCATCCATCCGCGCCGCCGGTGTTCCCTTCTCCGGGCTGAACAGGAAAGTCCCGAGGTGATCAAAGGCCGCCCAGCGGACGAACTCGCATAGTTCCTCGAAGGCCTCCTCTGTCTCTCCCGGGAATCCCACGATGAGGCTGGTTCGCAGCACCAACCCGGATGTCCTGGCCCGGATACGCTCAAGGAGCTGCCACGGGGACTCACCCGGGCCGTGCCTCCCCATTTTTAAAAGGATTTCCTCGTTCACATGCTGAAGGGGAATATCCAGGTAGGGGCAGAGGGTATTCTTTTCGTCGAGGAGTTCCAGGAGGCGATTCGAGATCCGGTGGGGATGGGCATAGAGGAGCCTGAGCCAGCGGATTCCCCGCAGACCGATGAGTGCCTCGAGCAGGTCTTCCAGACCGGAGTCAAGGCCCAGGTCCTTTCCATAGAGGGTCGTATCCTGGGCGACGAGATTAACCTCCGTGACCCCTTCTTCAGCCATTTTCCCGGCCTCCGCCAGGATCGACTCCATGGACCTGCTCCGAAAGGGACCTGTCAGGGCGGGAATCAGGCAATAGGAGCACCGGTGGGAGCACCCTTCACCGATCTTGAGATAGGCCGTGTAAAATGGGGTGGTCCGGACCCTTGGGGTCATGTGGTCCGCGAGATGAAGCGGTCTCCCGATAAAAAAGGGGGTGCATCCCTCCAGGCGATCATCCAGAAGGTCCCCAAGGCGATGAATCCGGCCGGTTCCCAGCCAGCCGTCCACCTCGGGAATCTCCCTTGCAAGCTTGTAACCGTAACGCTGAACGAAGCAACCAGTGACGAAAACCTTCCTCAATCGGCCTTGTCCCTTGGCTGCACATACCTCAAGAATGGTTTCGATGGCTTCTTCCACCGCGGCCTGGAGGAACCCGCAGGTATTGATCACGGCGATATCAGCCTCCCCTGGGACGGAAACAATGCCGTAGCCCTGCTCCCGGAGCAATCCCAGCATATATTCACTGTCCACCCGGTTCTTGGCGCAACCCAGGCTCACGAAATAAACCGTCTTGCTCGAATGCATATCCAGATTCATAAGGCCTTCCCCGGACTTTCCGCACACCCTGGAAGCCGGTCGGTCTGGCGGTCCATCGATCAGGAGGGAGCCTTTGGAGAAGGAGGGGAGACACCCTGTTTGCTGTTGCTTTTGTTCAACCGGTTGAGCAGGGTCATGGCGAATTTTTTCAGGAAAAGGAGCTGGATCCTTTCCGGGGACCGATCCAAGAGAGTGGCGCTTATTTTCATCAGGATGCAATCCGTCTCGGCCACCACCGTGGCCGCCCTTGTGGCCCCGCTCAAGTAAGACATCTCGCCAAAACATTCCCCCCGGGTGATGGTGGCAAGGGTGTTTCCGTTTTTCCTGACAGCGGCCCTTCCGCTGAGGATAATATAGAATGAATCGTCTATATCTCCTTCGGCGACCACGACCTTTCCCCTGAATACCTTGATGATATTGCAGGTGTTGAGAATCTCCCGGACCTGCTCTTTTGAAAAATCCTCGAAAAAGGGGACCCCATGAACGTAGTCCACCACATTTTCGACCTTATCGCTCCTGGCGGTTCCTCCCCGAAGTCCCCTCAGGGCTACTCTCAGGTCGTAGGCCATGTCCATGCAGGTCTGGTATCGCCGGTTCGGGTCTTTGGCCAAGGCTTTCCCGGTGATCTTGATAAGTATATCAGGAATTTCCGGACGAAGATTCCGCATGGGAGTCGGGTCGGCATTAGTAATCTTGTAAAGAATGGAAAAGTAGTTCTCGCCGGGAAAGGCCTTTGCTCCTGTGAGAAGTTCGTAGAGAACGCATCCGAGAGAAAAGATATCGCTCTTTCCGTCCACGGGTTCTTCGCGGACCTGCTCCGGTGACATATAACTGGGTGATCCCACGATTCCGGCGGCAACGGTCTGTTCCGACTTGATCCTGGCAATGCCGAAATCCGTGATCCTAACCTCACCGGCCCGATTGAGCATTATGTTGGAGGGCTTGATGTCCCTGTGTACCACGCCTCTTTTATGGGCGAAATCAAGAGCGATACAGGCCGTGTACATGATCTCCACCACCCGGTTGATGGGCAGCAGGTTCTCTTTGCTGCAATATCTCACGAGATTGGGCCCATCGATATATTCCATGGTGATGTAACAGAAATCCTTGTGCATGCCAGCATCATAGATTGCAACGATGCTCGGATGCATGAGCCTTCCTGCGGATTGGGCCTCAAGGAAAAAACGTTCCCTGTACTTATTGGCCTGTTTTCCCGCCAGTCCTGCTGCAGGGCGCGAGACCTTGATTCCTACATACCGGTTGATGTAAGGATCCCTTCCAAGATACACGACTCCCATACTTCCCTGACCGAGTTTGCTGATGATTTCGTAACGCCCGATCGTCCGGATCCCGGAAAGGTCGGCAAGGAAGCGGTCATCGACCGGTCCTGTATCTTTCTCCCTGCCCAGCAATTTGACCTTAAGCCAACTGGTCAGCCCGTGCTTCTTTTTCTGCTCTTCCTGCCGATTCATAGCTCTTGGACCGGAATGATGCACTCAGGCGCTATCTAGTGTCCATCCATAAATAGGCAATTTTGTTCAAGGTCAAGGAAGGCGAAAATTTTAACCACAGGAATACATTAAAGTATTTCGAGGATTAAAATCTGAGCCTGACGCAGAGATTGGGGAAAAGGGCCATTTATGGATGGACACTATCTAAATCCATAGCCAAACGTCTATCAAGCATGTCCATCAGGAATGAATCTTCCCGCCGAAATTCTCCGCGCTTCTTCCTCTTCTACCCTTTGACCCGCCATTGCGGGCCGACCGATCGAGGTGCCGACCTTTCAGGATTTCCCAGCAATCCTTGGATATCAAACTGGTTGACGGCATCCGTCAAGATGTCGCCTGCAAGCCTGTCGGCCTGCCTTTGCCCCATCAGTTTCACCCGCTCCCCATTTGTCGTGATCCGCTGCCGGGAGAGAACATTTCCCTCTCTGAGAAGAACTCCTTCGTAAGACAAGATCATCTTCCATTTCCTGTTCACCAGATCGATCCGGAACCGGGTTAGAACGATTCGGAGTTCCACATCGGCGTCTTCAGACCTCTCCACCACGCTCAACCCTTCATTGCGCAATCTTCTCCCGAATACTTCGAGAAAAAGCTCCGGCAGTTCATAGACACCGAGATAAGTCTCCTCTTTATCCCCCCTCATCAAGGACAGGGAGAAGTTCCCGGAAACATCCCTGAACACTTGCCGAACTCCCGGTCCGATCACCTCTCTTTCCTGCCTTTTGTCGAGGAAGGAGAGGAAGATCTTCTTCCCGTGAAAAACGCTTTTTTCTCCGGAAGGAAGCCGGTATACGAGGTTTAGGTGAAGAAGACTCGAACAGGAAACCGCGATCAACATGCAAAGAAAAAAAATCAACGGCCCTCGTCCGGCCTGTTTTCTTGGCCTCATTTGTCTGTCCTCTCGTCTCGTCGCGGGACGCCCCATAAAGGACCGAACCCTGGTTTCAAGGAATGGGGGTTGCTTTCAGGGCCATTATGCAGTATTCAGTGGCCCTGTCAACCCGGGGTGGCGCCCAGGCTGTCGCCCCGGCAAACAACCAATCCTGGTTTTTCGTCATTCACTTTTCGTGCCTTACCTTGATTGAATGGTTAATGAGGATGCCGGCTGCCGATGAAACGAAATGACTTGCAGGACCTGTCCCCCGAAGACCGGGACCTTTTCAAGAGGGCCTGGGAAACCGCGAGGGACCATCACGGTGACGACTTCACATTTTATCTTCCCGGGATGATCAGGTACGGGCGGGAACGGGGGAAATATCCCGCCATTTCCATTACGGGCGATTCCTGTGAACTCCTCTGCGAACACTGCAAGGGTGCATTGCTGGAACCCATGATCAAGGTAAGGGATCCCTCCGAGCTTATCGCAAGGGCAAAGGGATTGAAGAAGGCCGGTGCCCACGGTCTGTTATTGAGCGGTGGGGCCGATTCAGGGGGAAGGCTCCCCTGGGAAAAATTCTATGGAGCCATTGAGAAAGTGTCGCAGGAAACCGGGCTCTATCTTTCGGCCCACACCGGGTTCCCTGACAAGGCCACATGCACAGCGCTTAAAAACACCGGTGTAAAACAGGGTCTGATAGACGTAATGGGGGATGATGAAACGGCACGGCGGATCTACCACCTGCCATCACTTGACAGGATTATTGAAGCCGCAGGAAACATAAAGGAAAGCGGGCTTGAATTCGCTCCCCATATCGTGGTGGGCCTTTATTACGGAAAGATCAGGGCGGAATATGAGGCCCTGGAGATGATCAGCCGTTTCCGGCCTTCCGTATTGGTCGTGGTGGTCCTAACTCCCTTGAAAGGTCTCCCCATGGCCCGGGTCACCCCTCCTTCGCCCCTGGAAACCGCGCGTCTCATCGCCAGGGCACGTTTGCTTATGCCGGACCTGCCTATCTCGCTCGGCTGTGAAAGACCCCGGAACCGTGATGGACGTCAACTGGAGGTCCTGGCCGTTCGGGCCGGCGCCACCCGTATGGCCGTCTGGTCGGAAGAAGCCATCGAAGTGGCCGAGGACCTGGGACTTAAGCCCCGTTTCCAGCCGACCTGTTGCTCCCTTGAATTCAGGCCGGATTTCAAGTGCTTGGGACCAGTGGACTCAATCTGAGGGCCTGAAACTTCGTGCCGGATTTTTAACCGGTTGTTGAACCAAAGTCATGCAGAGGCAGGTCATACTTTTCACCCTCGAATCATCTTCGCCACTACCGCCCGAACATCAGAGAAATCGCTGTCAGTAAATGTCATAAATCTGGGGTAAAGGCTGTGTCCCATGGCCACGCTTTTTCTGTCCCCGTGGGGAACGATCAGGATGATCCGATGGTCAAGAAGCAGATCTTTAAAAGCGAGGATCTTTTCCACTTCCTTTCTGTGATGGGCCAAGAGAAGAATGATGAAATCCATTCCAGGGACTTGAAAAAGCTCCCTGTATAGATCCTTGATTCTGCGGTAGACCGCCACCTGACTCTGTGGAACCACTCCATCCATCACCGACAGCAGTCTTTTCCCTGCCCGGGTTTTTTCATTGATATAACAGAGCAGAATCCTTTTAGGCATCACAGCGAGCCATCCTTCCTCTCCGGCTTCATTCACTATAAGCAGCAAGAATCATACCGGATTTCAAAAGGAGGCCCTTTGAAATATATTATAAATAATTTCAGATAGTTAAACAAGAAGACCTTTTATCGGAATCCTTTCAGTCGGCAGGAAAACTGTGCGGGTCCATCAAATGTGAACAAAGGTCGACTACAAAGGGGATCCTCCCCGAATTCGAAATGAGGAGATGGTCACTTAAGCGAATTTTTTTTGGATGGATTTTTTTGGGACGGAAGCCCAACCATCATTCCCGGCGAAGATTCTTTCCGGGTGCTGAAAACTCGGAACGATCGATCCCATGCTTCTTGAGAAGTGAATAGAGGCGGGTCCTTCCAAGGCCGGAAATCCTACAGGCCTCCGAGATTGACCCCTTCACGGCCTCCATGAGGTCACGGAAATAATGCTTTTCGGCTTCCGCCATGACGGACTCCCTGAAGTTCTTGTACGAGGTCTTGAACGGGGGCAGGGCGATGGTTCGTCCCGGATCGCTCTTTTCCGCTCTCTTCTTGTTCCTGGTGACCGAGGCACGGGCCAGTTGGATTCGGATATGACTGGGAAGATGCTTGGGAAATAAGGTAGGCTCCCTGCCCGCCTCTGCGATGGCGCCCTCCAGGGTATGAATCAGTTCCCTCACGTTTCCCGGCCAGTTGTAAGTGGTCAGGGCCTCAAAAAATTCCGGTGAAAAGCCCTTGATCTCTGTTCCCTGCCGTTCGCAAATCTTGGTGATGTAATAAAGGGCAAGGTCCTTGATATCTTCCCGTCTTTCCCTGAGAGGTGGAATCTCGATAAGGAGCGAACGTATCCTGAAAAGCAGGTCTTTACGGAACTCCCCGGTTTTGCTTCCTTGGTCCAGATCCCGGTTGGTGGCCGCGATCAACCTGAAATCACTGCTTTTCTCCATCCTCCCCCCAATGGGGCGAAATCGGCGTTCCTGAAGGACCCGCAAGAAGGCCTTTTGCATGGACATGGGCAACTCGCCCACCTCATCAAGAAAAAGGGTGCCTCCGTCTGCTTGAAGAATCAACCCGTCTCTCGCCCGATCCGCCCCTGTGAACGCCCCCTTCTCGTAACCGAAAAGGGAACTCTCAACCAGGCTCTCGGGCAAGGCCGCGCAGTCCACCACCACGAAGCTCTTCTCAGAGCGGGGTCCGTTTTCGTGGATGGCACGGGCAAAGAGTTCCTTGCCGGTACCGGTCTCCCCCGTGATCAGCACATTCGCATCGCTGTTTGCGGCCTGTGCCACAAAATCAAAGCATGCCCTGATCCTGGGGCTGTTTCCAACGATCCCGTCCAGGTTCAAAGCCACGGGCGACTTGGGGGCGCTTTTCACGTTTTTCCGGTACTGGATCACACGGTTCAGGGCCAGATAGATATCCTTGGCGAAAAGGGGCTTCTGGAGATAGTCCCATGCACCGTTTCGGATGGCCATCTCGGCCCCGGTTGGATCCCCGGCCCCGGTGATAATCACCACCTCCGGCAGAGAGACCGTCTCCCGTAACTTCGGAATCACGTCCAGCCCGCTTCCATCGGGAAGGGCCACATCCAGGAGGACTACGTCAAAGGGTTCCTTGAAGGCCTTGGACACCCCCTCCTTCAAGGTCTTTGCCGTCGCGGGCTCGTGTCCCATACGTTTCACCATATCGGACAGCACCCGGCAAATCGCGACTTCATCATCAATGATCAAAACCCTTGCCATGGTTCCCGCCTTTTCGGGCTTTCGTTTCTCTTGCTTCTACCCGAGTGAAATAGTGCCCATCCATAAAGCAGGCAATTTTGTTCAAGGTCAAGGAAGGCGAAGATTTTAACCGCAGGAATACATTAAAGTATTTCGAGGATTAAAATCTGAGCCTGACCTGTCTGCC